>NZ_WXYH01000297.1:0-605 GCF_009872365.1 Rhodococcus sp. T7 | reverse complement strand
TCGTCCGCGGTGGTCACCGCCAGGTTCACGATCCCCAGGTCCACGCCCAGCCACCCGGTGGGGTCGTCGGCGGGGACCAGCTGCTGCGGTGCGTCGGTGTCGACGGTTGCGTGCAGGTAGAAAGATCCGTCGCGGAACATCAGATCCGACTCGCCCTTGCGGTCGGCGAGCATTGTCAGCTGCCACGGCGCGCACACGAATCCGACGTCGCGCATCCGGCCGGCGGTCGTCCAGATCGACACCGTCGATCGATCGATCTGCCACGACAAGCACCGATCGTCGAACGGTTGGCCCGCGTCCTGACGGAACACGATCGCCTTACCCGCAACCTTCGCATACCGTCTCGATCCCGGCGTGCCGTAATTCCCGTGAAGCAGGTTCGCCGTCCGGGTCGCGTACGCATCCGCGACCTTCTTGATCACCCGGATCGCCGGCTGCGCCGACAACCCACACGCTTTGAGCTGGGCATAGACCTGCTTCTGCAGCGCGAACGGACGCCGATCCGCGGCGGTGTGCGCGAGCTGCGACACCATGTTCGCCCCCGCATTGCACAACTCCAGTGTCGATGTCAGCGCCACATACTGCTCCGGGGTCGGAGCCAGCTT
>NZ_WXYH01000296.1:0-641 GCF_009872365.1 Rhodococcus sp. T7 | reverse complement strand
TTGCCGTCGGCGTCGACGCTGATGGTGACGGTCTGCCCGGCCTTCCCGGGGGTGTCGGTGGGGACGGCTCCGGTGCGTTCCCCGTGGGGTGTGGTCCAGCGGGCGCGGGCGGTGTTCTGGGTGCCGGCGGAACGGATCGCATGGCCGGGGGTGTCGGGGGCGAGGTAGGTGTCCTCGAGCAGGACCGCGGGCACCTGACGGATGCTGGCGCGGAGCGTGTGGGTTTGCTGTTCGAGGCGGGTGTGGGTCGCGGTGCCGTATGCGGCGGCGACGGGGATCAGCAGCAGAACCACAGTGGCGGTGAGCAGCAGGAGGGTGGCTTCGACGCGGTCGCTGGCGCGCATGAGGTGGTTGTGGTTCCACGGGCGCAGCTGCCACCACCGGGTCGGTGCGGCCACCGGTGCCAGTCCCTCCCGAGGCATGGTCACCTTTAACGCGATTGCGCTTCCCCTTTTCCTTCGATTGTGACGGAATCGGCGCGGCGTTCTGACGCGTTGCTCCGCGAGTGCAGGACAGGCTCAGCGGGGTGTTTCAGTCAGCCGGAATGTTCGCGGGTGTAATCCTCGACGTGCTCTGCGTGAGGTCGCGGGGCTCGCGGTGCTGGCGCTGCGTGAGTTCGTCGAGTCTGTTGGGCAGTGGCA
>NZ_WXYH01000295.1:0-645 GCF_009872365.1 Rhodococcus sp. T7 | reverse complement strand
GGTGGTGCGCACCCCCGTGACCCGGCCGTCGGCGCCGAGCAGTCCGGCCACCTCGACGCCTGAGCGGTACTGCACGCCGTCGAGTTCGGCAGCCTTGTCGCGAAGCGCCTTCTCGATCAACGGCCGACTCGCCATCAGGAACTCGAGGCCCGACTCGAACCGAGGCGACCAGCCGACCCGATCCAGGCGCATCACGTCCTGTGCGGAGTCGAGTCGCACCGCGCCCATCTCGAACGCGTGATCGGAGAAGCCGGGAAGCAGAGAATCCATCGCGGCCCGGCCCGCGGCCAAGAGCGCGTGGAAGTGGGCGCCCTGTGGCACGCCCTTGCGGAAGACCGGCTCGGTGGGTAGCTCGTCACGCTCGAGCAGCACCACCTCGCGGAAGTGATCGGCGATCGCGGCTGCGGCCAGGGTGCCGCCGATGCTGCCGCCGATGATGATCGCGCGGCCGAGGAGTGGGGTTGTCATGGGTGCTCCTGATTGGGCGGGAGACGCCTCGTCACCCGGGCGCCTAGATGTGGTCTATTTATCTAAAAAGATAACAGCAAGCATTATTAGGGACCAGGTCAGGAGATGCTGATCCCGCCGTCGACCGTCATCGCCAGGCCGGTCACGTAGCGCGACTCATCGGAGGCGAGGAAGACG
>NZ_WXYH01000294.1:0-647 GCF_009872365.1 Rhodococcus sp. T7 | reverse complement strand
GTGATCTACACGTCGGGTTCGACTGGGAAGCCCAAGGGTGTCGTCGTGACGCATGCCGGGTTGGCGGGTTTGGTGTCGGCGGAGCGTGAGCACTATTCGGTGACCGCGGAGTCGCGGGTGCTGCATATTTGCTCGCCGAGTTTCGACGTGTCGGTGTTGGAATTGCTGCTTGCCTTCAGTTCGGGCGCGACGTTGGTGATCGCTCCGCCGTCGGTTTTCGGTGGAGCCGAGCTTGCCGAGTTGGTTGCCGCGGAGCGCGTGAGCCATATGTTGATCACTCCGGCGGCGCTTGGATCCGTTGATCCGGCGGGTCTGGATGATTTGCGGGTGGTTGTTGTCGCTGGTGACGCGTTCGGTCCCGAGTTGGTGTCGAGGTGGGCGCCGGGTCGGCAGTTCTTCAATGGTTACGGCCCGACCGAGGCGACGATCCTTGCGACGAGCAGTGCGGCACTGCAGCCTGGGGAACCGCTCACGATCGGCTCGACGATACGTGGCGTGGGTGCCGCTGTTCTGGACATGCGATTGAATCCGGTACCGGAGGGTGTGGCGGGAGAACTGTACCTGTCGGGTGTCCAACTGTCACGCGGATATCTACGCCGTCCAGGCCTGACGGCCGAACGCTTTGTGGCGAGCCCGTTCGGAAACGC
>NZ_WXYH01000293.1:0-667 GCF_009872365.1 Rhodococcus sp. T7 | reverse complement strand
CCCACCGGCACCGGACGCAACCGCCCATCAAGGACGAACACCTGCGAATTCCACACCGGCACACCGATCGGCACACCCACCGCGTCCGCGTCCGTCACCTCATGGAACGTCACGTCCACCGCAGCCTCGGTCGGACCATACAAATTATGCACCCCGACACCAGGAACCAACGCCCGCATCCGCGACGCCGTCCGCGCAGCCAACGCCTCACCCGAGGCAAACACCCACCGCAAACTCGCGCACCCCGCCGCCGCCGGCTCAGCCGTGAAGACCGCCAACATCGACGGCACGAAATGCACCGCCGTCACCCCATGCTCAACGATCACACCCGCCAAATACCCCGGATCACGATGACCCTCCGGCCGCGCAACCACCAACCGAGCACCCACCTGCAACGGCCAGAACAACTCCCACACCGACACATCGAACGTTACCGGCGTCTTCTGCAACACCACATCATCAGACCCGAGCCCATACTCACCCTGCATCCACACCAGACGATTCACAATCGCCGCATGCGTCACCGCCACACCCTTCGGCCGACCCGTCGACCCCGACGTGAAAATCACATACGCCGTGTTCCCCGGCCACAACGGCGACACCCGATCCGCATCCGTGACCGGCGCACCCGAGAATCCCGACACATCCACCGTGTCAACACAGATCA
>NZ_WXYH01000292.1:0-674 GCF_009872365.1 Rhodococcus sp. T7 | reverse complement strand
TACGCCGACGAGGCCGATTATCTGGTGTTGTTCGCGCGCACCGACCCGCACAAGGATCCGGCGAAGCCGCACCGCGGGATCAGTGCGTTCCTGATCGACAAGGAGCGCGGGGGGTTCCCGGCCGGAGTCAGCGGGACGAAGATCCGCAAGATCGGGTACTTCGGGTGGAGCACCTGGGAGCTGTCGTTCGACAATTTCCGGGTGCCGGCGACCGCGATGCTCGGCGAGGAGGGCAAGGGCTTCTACCTGGCGGTGTCCGGATTGGAGGTGGGGCGGGCGCACACGGCGGCGCGGGCGATCGGGTTGGCGCGGGCGGCGTTGGAGGATTCGATCGCGTATCTGCACACCCGCCGTCAGTTCGGGCGGGAGTTGGCGGATTTTCAGCATCTGCGGTTCAAGGTCGCGAAGATGGCGGCCGATATCGAGGCGGCACGGCAGTTGATGTATGCGGTGGCCACCGATATCGATACCGGTCGGCGGTGTTCGTTGGAGGCGTCGATGTGCAAGTTGGTGGCGACGGAGATGGCGGAGCGGGTGACCAGTGAGGCGGTGCAGATCCACGGCGGCGCCGGGTACACCACCGACTTTCAGGTGGAGCGGCACTGGCGGGATGCCCGGTTGACGAAGATCTTCGAGGGCACCAGCGAGATCCAGATGCGGATCATCTCCGACGA
>NZ_WXYH01000291.1:0-691 GCF_009872365.1 Rhodococcus sp. T7 | reverse complement strand
GTGCAGGCGTTCGCGGTCGAGGCGATCCCGCGGATCTCCCGCGCCCAGGTGATGGACGCACTGTCGTCGCAGGCGAACGTCTCCGGCTACAAGTCGGTGCTGCTCGCGGCGTCGGAGTCGACCCGGTTCTTCCCGATGCTCACCACCGCCGCCGGCACCGTCAAACCGGCCACGGTGCTGGTCCTCGGGGTCGGTGTCGCCGGCCTGCAGGCCCTGGCGACGGCGAAGCGGCTCGGCGGCCGGGCCACCGGCTACGACGTGCGCCCCGAGGTCGCCGACCAGGTCCGCTCGGTCGGTGCCCAGTGGCTCGATCTGGGGATCGACGCCGCCGGTGAGGGCGGCTACGCCCGCGAACTCACCGAGGCGGAGCGGGCGCAGCAGCAGCAGGCCCTGGAAAACGCGATCAAGGGGTTCGACGTGGTCATCACCACCGCCCTGGTCCCCGGCCGGCCGGCCCCCCGGTTGGTGACCGCCGCCGCGGTGGAGGGCATGAAACCCGGCAGTGTGGTGGTCGACCTGGCCGGCGAGACCGGCGGCAACTGCGAGCTCACCGAACCCGGTCAGACCGTCGTCAAGCACGGGGTGACGATCTGCTCGCCGCTGAACCTGCCCGCCAGCATGCCCGAGCACGCCTCCGAGCTGTACTCGAAGAACATCTCCGCGCTGCTGGAGCTGATGCTCGTCGACGGCG
>NZ_WXYH01000290.1:0-697 GCF_009872365.1 Rhodococcus sp. T7 | reverse complement strand
CGGGCCCCGGTGACCAGCGCCGCGGTCATCACCTGCACGCCGGCGAGGTGGAACAGCGGCACGGTCACCAGGTTGACGCTGCCGGAACCGTGGCGGTCGAGCTCGCCGGGCAGGCGGTGGGTGGCCAGCAGCAGGTTGTGGATGTTGCCGACCACCGAGCGCTGGGACAGCAGCACACCCTTGGCCGCCCCGGTGCTGCCGGAGGTGAACAGCACCAGCGCGGGGTCGTCCTCGGCGACGTCGGGCAGCGGCAGGTCGGGTGCGGTGTCGCCGTGCAGCAGCGCACCGAGGTCGGCGACACCGACCCCGGTGATGCCGGCGGGAACCCGGTCCGCGGTGTCCTCGTCGTGGACGATCACCACCGGGCGGACGGTGTCGAGGGCCCCGTGCAGTTCCGCCGCGCTCCACCAGGCGTTGCACAGGTCCACCACGGCGCCGAGGCAGTGCGCGGCCCAGAACGCCATCGTGCATTCGGCGTGGTTGCGGGCGAACAGGGCGACGTGATCACCCTTGCCGACGCCCAGGGTCCGGAAGTGTCCGGCGATCCGGGCCACCGCCCGTTCGTGTTCGGTGAAGCTCAGCCGGCGCTCACCCTGCACGACGTGGGTCCGGTCGCCCCAGTGGCGGGCGTCGAGCAACAGTTGCGCGACGGCGGTGCGCCGGTGGCGGTAGACCCGGCACGGGCGGCCGTGCACGA
>NZ_WXYH01000289.1:0-721 GCF_009872365.1 Rhodococcus sp. T7 | reverse complement strand
ACCGGCCGGAACCCGGCATCGCCGTCGTGACGTTGAATCGCCCCGAACGAATGAACTCGATGACGAACACCATGTTCATCGAATTGGAGAAGGTTGCGCTGCAACTGGATCACGAACACGACCTCCGCGTCGTGATCCTCACCGGCGCAGGCAAGGCGTTCTGCGGCGGATTCGACCTCGACGACGCCGAAGGTTTGTCCTCGATGACGCCAATGGGCATGCTGGACCAGCAGGAACTGGCTGCACGCGCCCTCTCGGCGATCCGCAGCATCCGCGTCCCCGTGATCGCGGCGGTCAACGGTGCGGCCGCGGGCGGCGGACTGTCCCTGTCCCTCGCCGCCGACATCCGGATCGGTTCGCCGACGGCACGGTTCAACGCGGCGTTCGTGCGGATCGGCCTGTCCGCAGGCGACCTGGGAGCCTCGTGGCACCTGCCCCGCCTCATCGGTCCGGCACGCGCAGCCGAATTCGCCTACACCGGTCGCTTCATCGAGGCCGTGGAGGCCGAGTCCCTCGGACTGCTGAACGCGGTCGTTCCGGCCGAGTCGCTGCTCGACGAGGCGTTGGCGATGGCGCGCCTCATCAGTGCGAATTCGCCTGCCGGTGTGCAGATGTCGAAGCGTGCGCTCCACGCGAACATGGAAGTGTCGTCGTACGCCGCCGCGCTCGAACTCGAGAATCGCGGGCAGGCACTGCTCACTCGCGGCGACGACATGCCCGA
>NZ_WXYH01000029.1:0-21514 GCF_009872365.1 Rhodococcus sp. T7 | reverse complement strand
CACTCCTCGTCAGGGTCAGAGTCGGCGCCGGGTCGAGCCGGCTGGATCACCTACATATTCATGGACATCATTTCCGCCTACCGAGAAGTCGGGTCGTACCGGGGAGCCGCCGAGCTCTGCGGCACCACCCACAAGACCGTCAAACGAATCGTCGAGCAGTTCGAGGCCGGTGACACCCCGCGACCGCGAGCTGAACGCGCCCGCAACTACGACGCGGTGTCCGAACTCGTCACCCAACGAGTGGAGAAGTCCCAGGGCCGCATCTCCGCGAAACGGTTGCTCCCGATCGCACGGACCGCCGGCTACGAGGGGTCGGACCGCAACTTCCGCCGCCTCGTCTCGGATGCGAAAGCGCAGTGGCGCAACGAACATCATCGCGGACGCCGCCCCGCGCTGTGGACACCCGGCGAATACCTGGTCATTGACTGGGCCACCGTCGGCGGCCTGCACCTGTTCTGCGCCGTGTTGGCGTATTCGCGGTGGCGGTTCGCCGCCTTCGCCACCGACGAGCGTGCCACGACCACGCTGGCGTTGATCGCCGAAGCGCTCGCCGCGATCGGTGGCGTCCCGGAGAAGGTGCTGGCCGACCGGATGGGCTGCATCAAGGGCGGGGTCGTGGCGAACGTGGTGATCCCCACCCCGGACTACGTCCGCTTCGCCAGCCACTACGGCTTCGCCCCCGACTTCTGCCACGCCAACGACCCGCAGTCGAAGGGCATCGTGGAGAACCTCGTCGGCTACGCCCAGCGTGATCTGGCCGTCCCGCTGTTCACCGAGGCCGCGATCGTCGGCACCACGGTCGATGTCCGTACCGCGAACGCCGCCGCCCGCACCTGGTGCGCCGAGGCCAACGCCCGGATGCACACTGAGATCTGCGCGATTCCTGATGAGCGACTGCGCGACGAGCGGGAACTGTTGCACCCATTGCCGTCTCTGCGGTTGCAGATGGGGCCGGCGCCGGTGACCCGCAAAGTGGACCGGCTCTCGTGTGTGCGGTTCGCGTCCGCCCGGTACTCGGTCCCGACCCGGCTGATCGGGTCCTCCGTGCGGCTGGTTCAGTCCGACGATGCCCTGGTGATCGTCGAACCGGCGACCGGGCAGGTGGTCGCCGAACACGACCTCACCGCACCGGGAACCGCGTCGGTGCACGATGAGCACTACGACGGACCCCGCCCGGCCCCGAACCGGGCACCTAGGCCGAGAACGACTGTCGAGCAGCAATTCTGCGCTCTCGGTGCGAGCGCCGAAGCGTTCCTGGTCGGTGCCGCCGCGATCGGCAACACCCGCCTGGGACCCGAACTCGAGGTGCTGCTGGCGTTGGGCGCTGCGCACGGCACCGAGGCGTTGGTGGCGGCGTTGACCCGGGCGGTGGCATTCCGACGCTTCCGAGCGGCCGATGTTCGCTCGATCCTCGCTGCCGGTGCCGGAACTCCGCGTCCCAGGCCGGCCGGGGATGCGTTGATTCTGGATCTTCCGACGGCGCCGACCCGATCGCTCGACGACTATGCGATCGGCCCGCGCACGGACGGGAGCGCCGGCTCATGACCGAAACAGCGACCACCGCAGAAGGGCCGGTCACCCCTGCTCCACCGCCCGTGGTTCCGGTGCTGGCGGCGGACCTCGATGCCGGGTTGCGTCGACTCAAACTCGCCGCGATCCGTCGCACCGCACCCGAAGTCCTCCTGACCGCGAAGACCCAGCGCTGGACCCCGGAAGAGGTGCTGCGAACCCTCGTCGAGGCGGAGATCGCCGCCCGGGACGCCTCGAACATCGTGAACCGGCTCAAGGTCGCCGCGTTCCCGGTCACGAAGACGTTGGAGTCGTTCGACGTCGCGGCGTCATCGATTCAGCCCAAGGTGTTCGACTACCTGACCAGCCTGGAATGGGTTCGAGCGCAGTCGAATCTGATGATCATCGGACCAGCCGGCACGGGAAAGTCACACACCCTGATCGGGCTCGGGATCGCCGCGGTCCACGCCGGGCACAAAGTCCGCTACTTCACCGCCACCGACCTGGTCGAGACCCTCTACCGCGGACTCGCCGACAACACCGTCGGCAAGATCATCGACTCCCTGTTGCGGGTCGATCTGATCATTCTCGACGAAGTCGGGTTCGCCCCACTCGACGACACCGGCACCCAACTGTTGTTCCGGCTCGTCGCCGGCGCCTACGAACGCCGCTCGTTGGCCATCGCCTCACACTGGCCGTTCGAGCAATGGGGCCGATTCCTACCCGAGCAGACCACCGCTGTCAGCATCCTCGACCGGCTTCTGCACCACGCCACCGTCGTCATCACCGACGGCGAGTCCTACCGGATGAAAGACGCCCAACACCGAAAGGAGCGCCCCTAAAACACCCCCGAACTACAACACGGGGTGGGGACTCAGACTTGGCCACCAGCGGGGACTTCTACCTGGCCATTGACAACGGCCCTGCAGGACATGACCAACCACTTCCGCGATCCGATCGCCAAGGCCGTGGCCAAAATCGGTCGTACATCGAATGGAGGTTGGTTCGATGCCGGTCGGTGAGCCCAGACACTCCGAGCCGACCGCCCGCACCGAACAGTATTGCCAGAAAAGGGTCCCACCGGCCGGGGTCCTTTTCGCGGTGGGACAGACGGAAGACCCGACGTTTCCCATACGCCTCACGTATCCGGCCATCCGGGGCAAGACCTGTTGTATCCGGCGCGCCCACTGCCAGACTGAGTAGATGGGCGACTCCGCCGTCAACGTGAAGCAGCTGGACCTCTCGAACCTCGTCTCCGCTCGGCTCAGGCAGCTCGGCGATAAATACCAGGCCGCGTCACACCTCGTTTCGTCCGCAGGTTTCCAGGTCGGCTTCGTCCGGCTCGCGGGCGGGATGGCCGAATGGTCGCGCGAGCGGGACGGCCACAGGCAAATGCAGGAGCGCCTCTCGAATGAACAGTTCAACATCCTGATGTTGGCACCGGTCGACTACGCCTCACGTACAGCGATGACATGTCTGGACCTCTGTGCTGCAGCGGCCTATCGGCTGCGAAAATCTGTCCAATACGACGCTCGGGCAGGGATTCAGATCTAGATCACCTGCGTGAGGCTATGAACAAGGGTGTCGAGCTGCGCGCTGAACAGGGCGGATCGGAGCCTCTCAAGCGGACGCGTGACACCGTCACCCATAGACCGATCTCGGAGTACTCAATCGTCGGCAGCGATCAGCCGACCACCTCGATCGAATTCGATGGACAACGGTACGACGGAATCGCCCCAACCTCTCGTTTCGCTCGATTCGCCGAGACTCAATACGAGGCGTTCGTCCAAGCAGTTCGAGCGGACTTCCCCACTAATCGGGCGACGACGACGGCGTAGTCGGGCACAGAGCATCCGGGCCAGCGGGCACCGAGGCCCCGGGTGGCAAGACCCATCGAGGAGGACGCAGTCACAGGACCGCAACTAGCCTGCACGCCAGGCTCCTCCCCCTTCATCGTTCAAATACTGTCGACCGTCACTTAATTCCCCAGGGGTGTCCGTCACGTAATTCCCCATGCTCGGGCGTGCTGAGTCGAGGGTAACCCGAGCGGGCGGGGTGCGGGTCAGGTTGCGCCGGCGGTGCGGTGTCCGGGTCGTTTGCGGGGTCGGTAGGACGGTCCGTCCATCAGGGTTTGGTGGCTGGTGTTGATGAGCCGGTCGAGGAGGGACTCGGCGACGACCGGGTTCGGGAACAGCGGGTACCAGTCCTTCGGGGCGCGGTTGCTCGTCAGAATCAGCGGTTTGCCGGCGATCGCACGGTCCGAGACCAGATCGTAGAGGTCATCGGACTGGGTGGTGGTGTGCTCGCGCATCGCGAAGTCATCGATGATCAACACCAGCGGCCGGGTGTATTCGCGCATCCGCTGACCGATGGTGCGGTCGGCATGGCCCCCGGCGAGGTCGGCGAGCATGCGGGAGCACTTGACGAACCGCACGTCCCCACCACGGCGAGCAACATGATGCCCAAGTGCCTGTGCCACATGGGTTTTGCCTACTCCAACCGGACCGTAGAGAATCACCGACTCGCCGGCATCGAGCCAGCGCAAGGCGGCCAAATCCCGCAGCATCGCCGCCGGGAGTTTCGGATTCGCGGTGAAATCGAAGTCCTCGAACGTGGCCTGTTGCTCGAACCTCGCCCGCCGCAACCGGCGGGCCAGCGCCGCCGTTTCCCGGCGGGCGATCTCGTCCTCACACAGCACTTGCAGGAATTCGAGGTGCCCGAGCTGCCCGTCCCGGGTCTGAGCGAGCCGGGCGTCGAGGGTATCGAGCATCCCGGTCAACTTCAACGTCTTCAGCGCAGCACGCAGGCTGGGATCATGAATGGTCATCACAGAAACCTCACTGGTTCAACGTGATTGCAGGACAATCGGGTGGAGTCGCGGTCAGGCGGTGCGTTCGGCGTCGAAGGCGTCGGGTCCGCGCAGGAACGCCGGCGCCGGCGCGGCGGCCGGGGCGGGCCGTCCGTCATGTTCGGTGCCTGCGGCGAGGATGCCCTTGACGGTGCGGTAGCTGGGGTCACCGACCTCGAGGGCACGGGCGCACGCCGCATTCAGCCGCCGATCCTCGTAGCGATCCCGCAGCCGGACGATGCCCTGGATCGCCCGCAGCCGGTGCAGCGCGTTGACCTGCGACAACTCGCTGACCACGGCGACCGCGGCCGGGCCGATCTGCTCGGCCTGCGCCCGGCACCAGGACACCGTCTGCAGCGTGTAGGCGATCTTGTGCGGCGGGTAGTGCTCGGGGTTCGTCGACCGTCCCGACAGGTGCAGCACGTGGGTGGCGACCACCTGCTCGGTGTGGAAGATCTGCACCAGGTCGCCGCTGGTGCGGACCAGCACCTGCTGGCCGATCAGCCGCCAGGGCACCGAATACAGGGCCTTGCCGGCCTTGACATGACAGTCCGGGGCGACCTTCCCGACCTGATAGAGGACTGGCTCGAATGGTCGCGGTGGAAGCTGTGTGAGACGGCGCTTTTCGACGGCGTCGAACACCGCTGTCGGTTGCGCTCCGTCGAGACCGCGGTGCTGGTGCCGGCCGTAGACGTCGGTGCACCAGGCCAGGGCGGCGTCCTGCATCTGCGCCAGTGAGGTGAACTCCCGGCCCCTGAAGAACGAGTCGCGGATATAGGGCATCGGACGCTCGATGCGGGGTTTGTCCTTGGGTTTGCCAGCGCGGGCGGGGTCAATCAGCATCCCGTAGAACGCGGCGAGCTCTGCGTAGGCGCGGTTGATCTTCGGGTCGTACAGGTCCGGCCGGTCCACCCCGGTTTTGAGGTTGTCGCACACCATCCGGGCCGGGACACCACCGAAGAACTCGAACGCCGCGACGTGCGAGGCGCACCACGAGGACTGGTCCATCCGCAGCACCGGTTGCACGAACAGCATCCGCGAGCAGGTCAGGATCATCGCGAACGCCCACACCGCCACCCGCCGGTCGGTGGCCGGATCCCGCCACATCCCGAGCTTGCCGTAGTCGACCTGGGCCTCGTCACCGGGCGGGACCGGGCCCCGGGGCACCGTCACCTTCGTCTCCGCGATTTGATCGGCGAATTGCGCTGCCACATAACGACGTACCGTCGACTCGGACACCGCGACACCGTGGTCGTCACGCAGGCGTTGCGCAATCGTCGCGACCGTCACCGACGCCTTCAACTGCCCGTCAATCCAGTCGTGGTGCGCGGCGATCGCCGGCCACGTCACCGCCCGCGCTGCCGGGTCGTCGACCTCCGGGAACCATCCCGAGATCAGTTCCCGCCAGAGCGCCTCGTCGAACTTCCCGCCCTCGCCGGGCGTCAGCCCGGCCGCCAACGCGGGTGCCAGGTATTTCCGGATCGTCTTGCGGTCGATCCCCAGGGCCATCGAGATCTGCACCTGAGACCGGCCGGCATGCCAGTGCCGGAACAACTCCATCAGATCGGTCATCGTCCACGTTCTCCTTGCCACCGTCAGGCCCCTTCCCGGGCCCGTGTCGGTGGCCCAGTCAGGAGCGAACCTGCAGCAGCGCCGGAACCCCGGCCGACACGCCCCAGGGTGGGGAATTACGTGACGGCCGGGTGGGGAATTACGTGACGGACAAACCCCTCAACCTGGGGAATTACATGACCGCTGACAAAATACCGTGGTCGCGATCTGTTCGTCGTACACGTGACGACGTCAGGGAGCGGTGGCAGCATTCACCAGGTGCGGGACATCGCCGTCATCGACACGAGCACCGGAAGGTACTGGAACATTACCTCTCCGAGTCACAGCGAGCTCACTGCGGACGCGAGTGCGGTACTCGGCCTCCGGACTCGCACGAGGACGCATGGAGGGGCACATCGCTGGCGGATTCCACGGCGACGCGCACACGCAATTGCTCACCCGACTGCTCGCCGAGGTCAACCTCTCCCCCACCTGGCATCAGAGCGCTGATATCAGGAAACTGACAGCTGGCGCTCTAGGGATACCACCGACCCACACACCACTGCGGAACAGACATGCAACCTCTCTGCTGGGGCGTTTCCCTCCGAAACGCCCGCCACAGCGCCGCTCAGATGGCAAAGGCGGCCGCCGCTTGCTTCGACGCGCTCGAACATTTCGCAGCTGCAGGTCGGACTGCCACTGGCGACCCGATGACGAACTGAGCGACAGATGCCCCGACGCGATCTCCAGATCCCACCGCGAATCCCGAATCCTCCGGCGCCTTCGCGGTCGTCACATTGCGGGGTTGTGGGTTTCTTGCGGCCCTATTTCGTTAGCGCGATCGATGGTTTGGCCGCGACCGGGACGACTGTCCACTCACTTCTGGCCGTCCCCGTCGCTGTTGCGCCGATGATTGTTCTCGCGCTCTGGGTAGTAGTCGCAAACAAGAAGTAGGGCTCGTCGGCGCTACTCTGCCGCCTGTGTGCGTTCGTCGTCCCCGAAGAAGTATCCGGTCAGAGCCGCTGTGATCAGATGGGACCGCGACTTCGCGGCGAGATCGACGACGAGTTGATCAATGACGTCGAAGTCGGACTTGAACAGGCGGTATGTCACTTGCGTTTCAGAATCGTCACGTGACGATTTGGGGCGAATGCCACGGGGCGCGAAGAGCCCTCCCCCGATTCGTCCACCGGGGTACAACAGCTCGGGTAGACGCTCATGCGTCGCCTCGATCGCGACAATGAAGATCTGACCGTTGGTCATTCCCGTTTGCTCACGAAGCTGCTCAAGCTTTGCGTGGCACTTTGCCGGAACCCGAACGCTTGACGACTTCCCACCGCCGTCCGCGTCTGCCACCGACCCACGCTCAGGTGGCGCTTCGCGATTCGGTTCAACTTCCACATCATCAGATCCCTCGATGTACTGGGATGCGATGTGTTCGACCGATCGAGCAGCCGGCGATCGAAAGGTCGAAGCCAACGGACGGTGTTCCCCAGTGGCTTGAGGTCGACCATGTTCCTGCGTCACGACGATGTACTCCGATGCTGAACAGGGAGCGAGAGGCACTCGCTCGTACCCAAATGATCTTGATGTGTTTTATACAGCCCGCCCTGGACTACTCGGCTCGGCGGTACATACCGTCAACAGTGCCCTAGGAGCGCACCTTCAACGTGAAACGCGATGTTATATGAACAACATAGACCAACTCATGCCTATACCAAAGAGAGCAGTGCGGACGTACATGCCTCCACAGTTGATTCACATGCATACCCGTCCCAGTGTCGTACCAATATCATCCCAAAATAGCGATGAAACAATTTTCGAGATGTTTCTATGCAATCTTGATAGCCAGCACACGCAATCTTGCCAGTCTCATGGGATGCAGATGGGACGGCCTAGAGATTGGTTCGAACTAATATTGATTGCTTTCCGCTTTCCTATCCTTTCACGTTCGGGATACCTTGTTTGGGAACTGCATCTACCACTTAGAAGAATTCGGGACGATTGCGTAACGATGGGTGACACCCACACCGCATGATGGCATCATGTTCATATGACGGTGCCAAATGGCGAGGGCCTTGAGCTTGGCCTTCCGTGGGTCGAGGATCTGCGCTGGCACCGCGATCAATGTAGGCAGTCTCGCTTCCAATGGAGCGGCAGTGAGGCGCTTCTCGCGGCCACAGAGTTCACCCGCGGCCGCCACGACTTCACCTCCCTGATGGATCTGCGCGAGCTGAACGAGGGCCGGCGCGCTGCCACCGAGTACGCCGCAGTCTGTCAACGCGCGTTCGGCGAGGCAGTCAGGCAAGCCCGACGGGCTATCTGTCCCACCTCCTGGGTGACTGTCGCCGCCGAACTGGACTCGACGGTCGACGACTGCTCGGCCAGCTCACACTTTGCGACCTGGTCAAGCCCTGCAGATAGAACAAATGCCCAGGTGGATCGGGTTCATCGCATCGTCGATGGTCTCTACTTCTCGAACCCTCTGATTCGGGCATGGGAGCTCAAGCAGCTCTGGGACCTGTACAAGGCCGCCGAGAACATCCTCGAAGACACCGTGATCGACCTCGTCGTCGAGCTCGACAGACAGCGACGCGCTCAGGACATCGCCGATGCGATCGGCGTCATCACTATCGCGGGCCTCCACCATCGAATCAGCCTCCAACGAAGCCGGCGCGGCACGGTCGGCGATCCCCGCAGACGACCGAATCAGTACAGGTAGGACACAGTTCTGCGAGCGTTTCACGCATGTGTTCACGCAAGTGATTCCCTATATCTTCACGCGAACGGGACTTCTCACCTTTCACGCTGTCAGGCCTCGCACTCAACGTTCGATCCGCAGAGCCTTCCGGTCGGGTGCCAGCTCGATCTCACGCACTGCACCTAGCGCCCAGTTGCGGTACTCGGTCACGCATCTCATTCGGTTTACCCCCTCGCACTCGGACCCGCAGCGAGGGCACGTATCGGTTCACGTATTACAACCAGTGATGTTGTCCGCATAAGCGACAGGATTAGTTCACGTGCAAGCACCTGCACTGGTCTCCCGCGTCTAATCACGCCCGTGTGCACGTGTTGACACAAGCATGTAGCCACGTTCGGGCCATCGCAGAAGATCACGCATCTGTCCACGTAGTTTGTCCCACTTGACATCCGGCAGTCTGTCCCGCGTTTGTTCATGCTGATGGTCACGCGGTATGACACGCAATGCTTCACGCATGCTCTCACGCGACGTCTCACGCGTGTCTTCCTACGTAAGTCAACGCAGGACAACTAGGTGCTCGTCACGCGTTTAATACCGCCAGAGTTCACGCGTGCCATGCCGCATGTCCTCACGTAGGTTAACCAGCGTGTCGCCATGCGTATGACCACGCCGATTGACCTGCCGAATGACACACTTGATTCCACGCTGGTATTCATGCCGATCACCACGTCTACTATCACGCCAGTTACCAGGCATGATGACCTGCCGAACTACCTGCGTTGCCTCATACGGTTGCGCCCGTTGTATCTCACGCGTTTGCTCACGCAGATCTACCTACGGTCTGCCCCGCGTGGCATACGGCAAGTTGTCCAGGAATCCTGCTAGCTTCACTGGGGAACCACTCGTCACAACCAAAGTCCAATGGGAGAACTGCCATGTCCATGCACGTCGTCGAGACCTCAACTGCAGAGCAGCAGGAACTGCCGGTGTCGTTCGGATTCTTCAACGGCAAGGGGGGAGTGGGAAAGACAAGCTGTGCCGCCAACTGCGGCGGACTCCTTGCCGCCGCCGGATACCGAGTTCTGATCGGTGACTTCGACCCCCAGGGGAACCTGTGCCGCGATCTGGGCTACGACAAGCGTGACGGATCCGAACTGTTCACCGCGCTCCTGCAAGGGTCCGCGCCTCCGATCGTCCACAATGTCGGCGGCCGCGAGAATCTCGATGTGGTGCCGGGTGGTCCCGCGATGTTCGACCTGGCTGCCGTCATGGTTTCCCGCCAGCAGCGTCAGGGTGGTAAGCGGCTCGGACAGCTCGTTCGCGCCATGCTCCTGCAGGTTGCGCATAACTATGACGTGATCATCTTCGACACTCCGCCCGGTGATTTGACCATCATGGAGGCATTGATGGAGGTCGTCCAGGCTGTGGTCATCCCAGTCAGGGCGGACGACGCAAGCCTCGACGGGTTGGAAACAATTGCCGGCCAGTTCTCGGCGACACGCGATGGTGATCCAGACCGTAATCTACCGGCTGTCAACCCACGGCTGCAGTTGGCAGGTATTTGCCTGTTCGGTGTGGGTTCGCGTTCAACCAAGCTCACGGCGAAGATCCGCCAATCCGTCAACGAGATGATCGGGGATGCCGCCCCCATCTTCGAATCCCGGATCCGGACGATGGAATCTACGGCCTACGATGCCCGCCGGGAGGGCTTGCTGGTCCATGAGCTGGAACAGCAGACCGAAGTCGCCAAAGTCGCACGTTTCGCCGCACTGAAGAAGGGCGCCAAACCGACGGATCAGATACTTTCGCGCAATGCGTCCGGGTTGGCCGAGGACTACGCAGAACTGACACGCGAAATCCTCGTTCGTCTGTCGACCATCAGCGAGGAGGTGGCATCGGCATGACCGAAACCAGCACTCCCCGCCGCAAGAGCCTTGCCAGTGCTTTCGCTCCGAAAGGTAACCGAGCGGAGGGTTTAGCCGGCCTCCTTCCGACTGCAGGCAACCCCACCCAGCCTCGGCGCTCTACCCCGATCACCGAGGTAGAACCAGCCGCGGAGGAGTCTCGGCATGTCGAGAAGGCGCCTGCAGCGCAGGAGCCGCCACAAGCTCAGGCCCAACCACCCGCTCCTACCACTACGGCGCCCATTCGCTCCGAGCCGGCTCGTAAACCAGAACCGACCCCACCACCTGCACCCGTCGAAAAGCAGGATCCAATCTATGAGCCTGTCCCGGACCCGACCCCGGTCCTCGACGATGATGTCGAACCTTCGACGGAAACCGGGAAGGTGACCGTGACGGCTTACCTGGATCGCACCACGCGTGATGCACTGCAGAGCCGCGCGGCCGAAAGTAGGTGTGATCACGCTGATGTGGCTATCGAGGCCTTCGATTCTGTTGGGATCGCGGGACTTCGCAGCCTGTTCCAGCCGGTGGCCCGGCGATCCGCAGCCGGGATCCCGATGCATCAGGAGCCATTCGCGGTCAAGGGTCCCGTTGAGACGTGGTTCCGGTTCACGACGGCACAGAGGGACTGGCTTGACGCTCAGGTGAAGGTGGTGGGATCGAAGTCCCGAAGCCGGCTTCTCGCTGGCGTCTTGTCGCTGCATCTTCGGACGGCGTCTCGGTAGTGACGATGGGGTAGGGCGGTGGGGGAGTAGAACCTCGCCGCCCTACCTCTTGATCGCTTCCCGAAAGCTCAGCGGTGGTGCGTGCGAAGGCACTTCAGGTGTCTTTGAACCCACTCCCCACCCCACTCCCCACCCCACTCCCCACCGTAGTGGGGAGTGGATTTTACCGTTTGATCAGGTATTTCTTCCCAATCCCCCCACTCCCCACCGAGTCGCCCCGCAGGTCACACGTAGGGGTTGTTGTTCATCTGAAACCGCGGTCGGGCGAGTTTGGTCAAACAGTCCATGCACCGCGGCATGATGCGGCGACGAAGATTTTGTTTCCCATCTGTCACACAGCGCTGGGTCGAAGGATCTTCCTCAAACCAGAAGCGGATTTTTGGTGAAGGTGAGGGGATGCACGATGAACGGCGACACACCGACAACACGTCATTCAACGTTTCCGAAGCAGTTTCTGTTTAGGCTCTTCGCATGGGACGGCCACACAAGGGAACGCGCAAGTGCATATCAGTTCGTGCACCCCTTCAACAGCACAGCTTCTACGAAGCACGCGCCGAAGAGCTCGGACTCGAGCTCGGCGACTACGCCCTGCTCGTCATGGCCCGTGCGTACAACCTGGATGTCCCCGACTACATCCTCAAGAAGTTGGACCCGGAAAAACTACGGGCGCACGACGAGCGCTATGCGGTCTCCGATTCGTCCGACAACGAACTTTCAATCTCGGCATGACCTGGCCATAGATAGCGAAAGACCCCCACTGCTTGCCGGCCTGCGGGGGTCCTTCGTTCCGTTGATTACGAACTGAGTCCTGGAGGGGACCTGGTTCATAAATACGAGTCCTGGAGGGGACCTGTGCCCATACTAACCCGGGCCGCACCGCGCTTGCCAGATCTCGTGGCGCGTGTGTCTGAGGCGGCTTCGTGACTGCTATCACTGCTGGAACCATTCAGATCGGTCGGATGTCGTCATTCGACCGGGTTCGTGCTGCTGCCGAACGCAATGGCGGGGTCAACGAACGCGGCTCGACCCAACTGATGGCGCGGTGCCCGATCCATGGAGACCGTCACGCGTCGATGTCCGTGACCTGGGTCGATGGGCATAGGGGAGGAATGGTGCTGCTTCACTGCCACGGCTGTGAAGCTCCCGTCTCGGAGATCGCCGAGGGTCTGGGTTTGTCGATGACGGACCTCTTCGACGAACCGCTGCCTGATCGCGATGCGCTTACACGCGTAGGCCGATCTCCCCGACGACGTGGTGCCGGGCGGCGCCGGCCGAAGGGTGGACGACTTCCCGCCCGGATCGCGCTTCCGGACGTGACACCTGATGCTCAACACCGGTGGGATCGAGTCAAGGTCTACTCGTATGTATCTGCAGACGGCACTTTGGTGCAGGAGGTAATCCGCGAGGAATGCACGAGCTGTGAAGCTGGCCGGCACAAGCAGTTCCGACAGATTTTCGTGGATGCCGCAGGGACCCGGCTCAGACGTAAGCCGGAGGGTTTTGAACCGGTCTTGTATCGACTCCCGGAACTGCTGTCAGCAATCTCGAGCCATTCGCCTGTGTGGTTACTCGAGGGGGAGAAGGATGTCGAGACAGCCGAGTCGCTTGGACTGGTTGCCACGACCAATGCTCAAGGCGGACTGAACTTCCCTCTCTCATGTGCTGACCTTTTCGAAGGCGCTGAGGTTCGCATCGTGCTCGATCGCGACTCCGTCGGATGGAAGCGAGGTATCGAACTCGCATCTCTGTTGGGTGGCAGTGGCGCCCAGGTCCAGCTCTTGCTGTCCGCAACGGCGGAACCCAAATCTGATTTTACTGACCACGTCGATGACGGACATTGGTCGACCGACTCGATGTGGGGTGGCCTCATCCCTGTTCGGGCTGGGGAAGTCGCTGCCCACGGCTTCGCTGCCGACGTAATCGAGAAGCAAGCACTAATCGAACTTGCGCTGGCAGAGGCGACCGCCAGAGTTGATCGTGCAAGTGAGCGGGACGGAGACGAAGAGTTCCGACGCGCACAGCGGTGGGCGCTCGAATCGGAGCGACGTTTCGAGGATCTGACTGAACTTCTGGACAAAGTTCGACAGCAGGCCGCGGCTGAAGGCACCGATTGGGCGGGAGAAGCGGTCGAGAATGCCATGACCGCATGGCGTGCCGCGCTCGTTGCAGCTCGGGCCACACACGATGTCGCGCGAGTTCCTGTTCCACCGATTCTGCAAGATCCCGAGCTTGAGCCCGTACCGGGTGCGGTTCAGGACTCGCTCAGCCCCGTTGATTCACAGCGGGTCTGGTCCGACTCGGAGAGTCTGGCTACGCCGCTGAACAGCATCCGGGGGCGCAATGTTATTGCTCCGGTGTATCGGATCATTGATGGGAACTTGGTCGAAATCGTCACGACCAAGAGCGGTGATCAACAGGCGAAACTCGTACTGGACCTCGATGCGCGGATCGTTGAGATGGAGTATCTCGAAGTTGCCGATGCGGGTATCGACGTCGACGAGCCGGAGTTGATGGGTCGAGCAGCGATGGCCGGTCAGAGTGAAGTCAACCCCGCCGCACCTCAAGAACTCACCGCGGTGGTTATCGGCTACACCCATCCGGAGAGCCGAGAGTTTCTGCGGATCCGGATTCCGGCGAAGGAGTACCGGGATTGCGGCTGGGTCGATACCTTGCCGGGTCCGCCTGCCTACGACTCTCGCCCCAGCGGAGTGGCGAAGCTGCGAGATGCACTCAAGGGCGCAGGTGGGCGCGAAATCCGACGGGTGGTGCGATACCGCTCGACAGGGTGGCGCCGCGATGATCAGGGCAAGTGGTTCTTCGTTCATGCTGGGGGAGCCATCGACGAGAATGGCGGACGGGTAGCCCCTGTTCTGCTGACCGGCCCCCTGAAGATGTATGACCTTCCCGCACCGACGCCCGACCCGGTAAGGATCCGAGAAGCATTCCTTCGTCATTCCGGCTCGATGCTCGAACGCACCCCGACGCGAGTTTCGGCCGCTCTACTTGGGCAGGTATTCAGGTCCGCATTGGGTCCGAACCCGTGGGTTCTTACGTTGGTCGGATCGCCTAACAGCTACAAGACCTCACTCGCGTCATTGGCGATGCACCACTGGGGAGAGAAATGGGATCGCCGGCGACCGGCGACATCGATGTCGGGCAACGGCGACACATTGAATGCATTGCGGATCAAGCTTAACGCCGCAAAAGATGCTCTGTACTGGGCGGACGATGTCGCACCAACCCGAGACTTCGGGACTGCGCAGAAGGCGCTCGAAGAGTTCGCTCGCATGGTGCACAACGGTGAGCAACGCTCGAGAAGCACACGTGATGGTCTAGGGGTTCTGGACGGAACCCCGCCCCGCGCGTCTGCTTTGGTCACCTCCGAGATCATGCCGCGGCCAGGATCTGCAGCTCAGCGGATGCTCGTGGTGCCGCTGCAGGCGCGGGAAATCGAACTGAACGTTTTGAAGGAACTCGATACTGCGCATTCCCGTCATGGCCGCGCCTTGTTGATGGCCACGTACCTGCAATGGTTATGCCCTCGGTTGGACATTGTCCGCGCCGAGGCGTTCGCCGAAGGTGAGCGGTATAGCGAGCGTTTGCGCACGAGCGGCGAAAGTGTTCGTCAGGCAGACGCTTTGGGGTCTCTGTGGGCGGGCTGGCATGCGATGTCACGTTTCCTTGTTGATGTAGGGGCGTTAACGGAGAACGAAGTCGCGCAGGTCGGGGACCTGGTCACGATGGGCTTGTCTGATGCCGCTGCTGCGGCGACTGACCCAGATCTGCCAATGCGGACCGGTGCGCGAGTACGGGAGTTGTTGGTACACGCACTGAGAAATGGTCACGCCTACGTGGAGGACGTCGACACCGGGCAAGCTCCATCGGATTGGTCGATGGCGGCATGTCTTGGATGGCGGCGCAGTGTGGTGGGTGAAACATCCGACGGCACCCCTCGATGGCGTGCGGAAGGTCGTGGCGTTCGATTGGGATATGTCGTGGCCAACCCGCGGCCGTGCGATGGTCAACCACAAGTCTTGTTGGACCCGATGGCCCTCGAACAGGTGTTGAAAGCCACTGGTCAGACGATGACCGATACCTTGCAGATCGATCGCGGTACCGCCTTGAGGGCTCTCTATGACGAGGGCGTGCTGATCGCGGAGGAACGGAAAGGCAGAATGCCGCGGTACACGGTGCAGCGGATGGTCAAGTGCGAAAACCGCAGGCAGCGCATGGTTGCACTGCGGCTGCACAAGTTGCTCGGTAGCGATGGTCCGGAAGACCAAGTAACCAGCGATGCAGGATCAAGTGACCCGACACTCGGTGGCGATTCCAGCGACTCTTCCACGCCTGTGCCCGGTGGTCCGGCTCTGTTCGATGGTTGGATCGCCGATCTGAACAGTCCAGGGTCCGGCGTAGCTTCGGGTGATTCGTCTAACGAAGTCATGAGCCTGACCAGCTCTCATTCCGAACAGGAGCCTGAGATGGCTATCGAGACCGATGCCGAAGGGCATACCGCTGATGGAGTGCAGATTTCACCGGTTTCCATCTGCGCCCTGTGTGGCGGCGAGGACGCCGGATGGCAGATCGACGGCTTGGTGATGCACCTTCCCTGCTGGTGGCAAAGCACCGCCGCCACCCGATCAGCAGCTGCAGCAACCGGCGACACAGTCGGACAGGTTTCGCCAATGGTGAAGGACGAGCCGGTGGCGGCTCCCGTCGAAACGACGTCTCGTGAGACTGCTGCAGCAACGCCGGCCATCGTCGCGACGGCGGAGACCACGCACCAGCCGACCACGACAACCCCGGCACCGAAACTTGCAGCAGGAGATGCACGGACCACCTTCACCGCACCCGCGGCAGTACTCGACGTCGATGGCGCCTGGCTTCCCGACGGCACCCGTCACGACCTTGCCTCGCAGATCACCCATGTCGGCGATGTCGCGGAGCTCGTAGCGACGTTGAACCTCGGCACGTGGACGTCCGACAAATGGTCGGTGCCTGGGCAGATCTGGATCACCGACGCGATGGCGCAGCACATGGGAATCGACACCAGCAGTCTGGGCAAGCGCAATCGAAACGACAGGCTCAAGGAACTGACCGCACAATCTCCGTTCGTCACAGAGGCTCTCTCCGAGGGCTGGCAGCTCGGCGGCAAGGAGGGGGACCGCCTCGGCACTTGGACGCGAGTGTGGAAAGGTGAAACCCGTGGTGTCTGGGTGACACTGACCTCCGGCATGAGCCAGGACCCCAAGGAGATGCCCATTCTTGGTGACTCGCCGGCACCCGCCACACTGGCGCGACGCCTGTCACTCCTAGCAAATGCTCTGCGTTTCCCCTGGGCTGTGAGCCCGGCATCGACGGGCATCGACCTGATGATCGCCGCCCGGCCGAAGGAATGGAAGCGCGTATTCGCACCCTCCGATGCCGAGTTCGCCAAGAAGTTCCAGATCTTCGAGGCAGATATCGACTGGTCACGGACCTTGTCTGACGACGAAGCGAAGTGCCGTTACGTCCATGCCTTCGACCGCGGCGGTTCGTACGCGGCAGGAATCGCCGGCCTCGAACTTCCGATCGGCGAACCTGCGCATCATTCGAACGGACTACCGTTCGATCGCAAGCTCCCCGGGTACTGGCTCGTGGAGATCCCCGAGTCCGCGGACTGGCGGTTCCCGAATCCTCTCAACCCGATGGGTTTGTCAATTTCCGAGCCGAAGTGGGTGACTACACCCACCCTCGAACGCGCCAGCAGTCTCGGGTACGAACCCGAGATTCTGGAGGCCTACGTGTGGCCTGATCACGGACGGGTCCTCGTCCCGTGGTACGAACGGATCCGGGATGCGCGCATCGCCTTGGACATCAAGGACGATCTCGACGCGCAGTTGGCTCGCGAACAGAACAAAGTCATCTATACGCACACGATCGGCATTCTCAATTCCGATCTGCACTTGGCAGGACGCCCAGGATATTCACCAGAGCGTCACCACCACATCGTCGCCAAGTCGCGGGCCAACATCATGTACCGGATAGCTCAGATCGGCGAAGACACCGGACAATGGCCCGTCGCAGTCACCAAAGACACCGTGCTCTACGTGTCGGATGAATCCGATCCCAAGCTGGCGTGGCCTGGAGGACCGAAGCAATTCGGACGTGGTTTCGGCCAGTACAAGCCGGAAGGATCCGCACTCCTCGCCGAACATCAGCAGTACCTGGACGGCAAGGGCTACCGGGGCAAGTCGGATCTGATCGCACCGGCTGAGTGGATGTCCGCCGGTATCAGCGCGGAAAGTGACTCGTGATGGCACGGAAGCCCCTCAGCCGCACTGCCTATTCGCGGATCGCCGACAGTCTGGCGGACTACGGCTCTGTGGTGGACAACCAGATCAATGTCGTAAGAGCCGCCAAGGAACTCCGTGTAACCCAGACAGCGGTGCGTGAAGTGCTGCGCGCTGAGCGCGGAAAGATGCAATCGGAATTCTTCGGCAAGCTGACCGGACGCCGAGGCTCCGACACTTCCGGTCGACCTGGATCCGCCAACCTCAAGGCTCAGCTACTTGCCGCTTACGGGCCCGGCAAACGGAGCGAAATCAACACTGCCGCCGCAGCACGCGATCTTGGGGTCTCTCGACGCACCGTGGAACGCTGGTTGGCCCCGGAAGGTCGGCAGCGAATCGCCAAACCACGAGCTGAGACCCTCAAAGCCCTAGCCCACAAGGCCAAACGAGCGGCCTCTACGCAGAGCGCACGTCGCGCGGCGATGTCGACTATGCGAAGCAGCAAACAAGGTAAGGCGTTGGCCAAGTACGGCGGCAAGATCAGGATCGATGCTGTTCAGGGTCCGGGACCGCGGGAGTATGCCCGGGATCGGTTGATCACCTTGGCGCTGACGCCTGACCAGGTCGAGGCGATGTGGAGTGCGTATGAACGCGGTGGCGACAAGGGAATGACCGACTGGATGAACACGCGAGCGCAGGACTACGTCGGTGGGTGGGAGTTCTTTCAAATTAACAGCTTCGACGTGGAACGGTAAGTTGTGGTCGTCCATCGAGGGCCTCGCTGGACGCGCAAACGTCTCGAGGCGATGCTCCGGACCTGTTACGGCGAAACTGCACGTGGAAGTGTTGACGTGCAGGCGGTCGCGGACGCTATGCATGTCTCGTCGCGCACCGTTAGGCGATGGTTGGCCGGCTCCAACCGCCGGTTGGCGGCCGTCCCACATCGTCGACTCGAGCAGCTGCGTCTGCCAGCCGCCGAGTCTGAGTTGCGGGGCCGGCAGCAGACCGACTACGCCCGCGAGGCGATCGCCCAGATCGCTCTCCCGAAGGACAAAGGAATTTTGCCTGTTTGGCGTGAGCGGGGTTGGCTCGAACCACACGTCGTGGCGATTCTTGACATCACTGGCAAGCCCTGGAAGCAGATTGTGATCAGCAACGGTTCGGCCCGCTCGATGAGTGAGTTCCGACGCCGCGGCTCCATCGTCGATGTCACGACGGTGCCGACGCGTTTCCATGGTGTCGTGCTTGCTCAGGAAGTGCTCGATGAGATCGAGCCGTGGAGGTTGCACCCGCTACCGGAGTTGCTTCCTCATGGTCGTACGCATGTGTGGTCGAACGACGCGCCGGCAGTCGATCTGTCGGTGTTAGCTGTGTCGAAGGAGTTGAGATGACAAACGAGAAGGAGATGAACATGGACAACGAAGCTAGCTCTGTCGAGAAACGAGCCAAGGCGCTGCTTTCGGAGTTCGTGCTCGATGACAACGCCGAGGGGGCGCACCGTCGTAAGGTCGATCTTTCGTGGTCATCGTCGGGCCGCTCACTGCCGTGATCGATTCGGTGGGGCCGCACCCATGGTTGCGCGTGAAAGATCCGCAGCCGTTGCCCGAGGCATCGAAGCCAGCACTCTTGGCGCGTCAGCTGCGTGAGCTGGACGAGAACAGCCTCGGCCGGCTGATACGCGATCACCTTGTGCCGCTCAGTTCGGACCGCAGTTACCGCACGCGGTGGAACGGATTCTGGTCATCTCTCGGGTTCGACCCGGTGCTGCGTGACCGCGCGACGAGGATCATCAATGGATTTCTCGATCTTGCTGAGGGAGCGCTCGAAGCCAACGATCAGGATGACAATCAAACTAAGCGCACCGAGAAGTTCTTCGATCGGTGTGAGGGTGCGCTCGATCGGATCCTGAAGCGCGAGGACGAACCGCTCGCCTGGGCGGGTGCGGCAGCAATGACGTTCAATCCGCCGGCTCGGGCAGTGATTGACCAGCTCGTGTCTGCAATCGAGAAGCACCGAAGCGATCTGGACAACGAAGCGCTGTGGGCGACACTCGACAGCGTCCGGAAGCAGTCCTTGGGCGGATCTGGACCGCGGAAACGCCGATCTCAGCGTTGAGGGGATAGTCACTCGGTTACAGCGTCAGTCAGTCGCTGAATACCAAACGTCCCCGGCACCCGGGTGTGCCGGGGACGTTTTCGCTGTTCAGGTAGTGTTTTTTCCTACACAAGTGGGTAGATTCGGTGTTGTCCTGCTGACGGGGACGACGGGACGGGGGGACGGGGGCGGACTGACCATCTGCCGTTCACGCTGAGTGTTTTTTTGTGTACTCGGCATGAGTGGCCGGGTTGCTCCGGCCACGTTCACCACTGGTGTGTGGTGTTCCCGCAGCGATACCGTCTGCCCGCTGGTGGCGGGTCTTATGGTTGGTTTCTGTCGGGCTGCTTTTACGTCTCGTCCGCAACTCGCCGGAGACGTGCCATCCTCAACGGACACCGCGAGTGCAGCGAGGTTCAGGGCAGCGTTGTGATCACGATCGCCGCGGTAACCGCAGTGGTCGCAGACGAACACCCGAACATTAAGGGGCAGTTTGGTTTTCACTGCCTGACAGTTCGAGCAGGTCTTACTCGACGGATACCACCGGTCCGCCACATGCAGACCGGTGCCAGTCCAATCGGTCTTGTAAGTCAACTGCCGTCGAATTTCGGCGAGAGCCGCATCACCGATCGCGCGATTCAACCCACGCTTGTAGGCGCCACCGGATCGGCTCATTCCGGAGACATTGAGGTCTTCGACGACGACGGTGTCGTAGACGCGGACGAGTTGGGTGGTGAGTTTGTGAAGGTGGTCGCGGCGACTGTTGGCGACCCTGGCATGTATCCGCTGAATCTGGTCCTGCGTGCGGAGCCACCGATTCGAGGGCTGCTGGCGGGTACGGCGGTCCGGGCCGGTGCGGCGAGCTCCTCGGCGTTGCAGGCGCCGCAGCTTCTTCGCCTGCTTGCGAGCGTGTTTCGGGTTCTCGATCAGTTCACCGGTCGAGAGAACCGCGAGGTGCTTGACCCCCACATCGACCCCGACCACCGATCGCGGACCGGTCGTGGTGGGCGGGAGGGCTCGTGCAGGGAGAAGCGTCTCGACGGAGAACGACACCTGCCAGCGACCCCGCCGGAACGACACAGTCGCCGACCGGATCCGGGCCGTCCCGGCAATGGTTTTACGCGCCAGCTTGCGGGTCGACTCGGCAGTGCGCACCACCCCGATCCGGGGAAGTTGGACATGGCGGCGATCCCCGTCGGTGGTGACCAAGCCGATACAGCCGGTCGTGAACCGGCACGAGGATGCAGCACGTTTGCTCTTGAATCGAGGAAACCTCATCGTCCCCGCACGTTTCCCTGAACGCGCCGCTGACCAGTTCGACAAGGCATTTGCGCAGTTCGCGATCCCGGAACTGTACGCCTCTTTCGAATTCGCCGACCACCACACCTGCCCGGTCTCGGGGTTGACCGCGACGTCGTCCTTGACGGTGTTCCAGTGTTTGCGCAGGCTGTACGCGGACCACGACATCGACGGGGTCAATCCCGCATCCGGAACACCGTAGGATCGTTCCGCGGTCCGTTGATCGAGGTTCGACTTGACCTGCGACAGCGCCCAGTTGTAGGCGAAACGCTGTGCCCCACAATTCGAACGCAACGCCTCGACCTGCCCCGGGGTGGGATCGAGAACGTACACGAACGCCCGGATCACCACCCGAGACGGATCCGGCGCAGCGATGTCGGCAGTGGGATCAGCAAGTGCAGCAGTGGCCGTCATGGGCGGTCCGGCGCGGCGGTCACGGCAGCGGCGTCACTGCGACGGGCACTGCGCTGCCCGTACAGGCGGGCACACCGCAACGTCATCACCTCGGTCATCTCACACACCAGATCATCAGCCTGAATCGCCCCGGGTCTGTCGGAGGCTCTCAAACCTGTGAAGGATGGAGAGCATGGCAGCACCACGGAAGTACAGCG
>NZ_WXYH01000288.1:0-721 GCF_009872365.1 Rhodococcus sp. T7 | reverse complement strand
ACCGGCCGGAACCCGGCATCGCCGTCGTGACGTTGAATCGCCCCGAACGAATGAACTCGATGACGAACACCATGTTCGTCGAACTGGAGAAGGTTGCGCTGCAACTGGATCACGAACACGACCTCCGCGTCGTGATCCTCACCGGTGCAGGCAAGGCGTTCTGCGGCGGATTCGACCTCGACGACGCCGAAGGTTTGTCGTCGATGACGCCGATGGGCATGCTGGACCAGCAGGAACTGGCGGCGCGCGCCCTCGCGGCGATCCGCAGCATCCGCGTCCCGGTCATCGCGGCGGTCAACGGTGCGGCCGCGGGCGGCGGACTGTCACTCTCCCTCGCCGCCGACATCCGGATCGGTTCGCCGGCGGCACGGTTCAACGCGGCGTTCGTGCGGATCGGCCTGTCCGCAGGCGACCTGGGCGCGTCGTGGCACCTGCCCCGTCTCATCGGCCCGGCACGCGCGGCCGAATTCGCCTACACCGGCCGCTTCATCGAGGCCGTGGAGGCCGAGTCTCTCGGACTGCTGAACGCGGTCGTTCCGGCCGAGTCGCTGCTCGACGAGGCTTTGGCGATGGCGCGCCTCATCAGTGCGAATTCCCCTGCCGGTGTGCAGCTGTCGAAGCGTGCGCTCCACGCGAACATGGAGGTGTCGTCGTACGCCGCCGCGCTCGAACTCGAGAATCGCGGGCAGGCACTGCTCACTCGCGGCGACGACATGCCCGA
>NZ_WXYH01000287.1:42914-81827 GCF_009872365.1 Rhodococcus sp. T7 | reverse complement strand
AATTTCTCGCGGCGACCTTCGAGAACTGGCAGAGCGAATGGTTGCAACTGGTGTTCCAGGCGATCCTGCTGATGGGTGCCCGGCACTGGATCTTCAAGGTCGAGGCCGAAGACATGGAGCGCATCGAACGCAAGATCGACCGCATCCAAGACCATCTCGGACTCCCCACACCGCCACCGAGTAACGACGGTCCCGCGTAACGGACAGCGCAGCTGCACCTCCCGGGCGACGAGGGCGGCTCCGTGCCCCTGTAGGGATTCACTCGCCCCCGGCGAATACGGGAACATCAACTCGGGCACCGAAGCGGCACCACACGGCATCGTCATTCACACATCAAGCCCTTCGTCAGGGCAGGACATCTGTTGCATGACTAGCGAATTCGTTAACGGGATAGGCAACCGGGCTGAGGATTCCGACAAGTTTCCTGAGAAACCCACAGACGTTGAGAACGGCGTCGCCACAACAGGATGGTCGGTCGGCGGGTGTGGGCGGCAGTGTCCCTGATGGCCGAGGATCGCACCCCGGCGAGGAAAATCAACTTCGTGCCGCCCCGGCATTCGCAGCTCTCCGCCTCCGAGCCCTACCCGCCGACGATGTCCGTCACCGGTATCGGCTTCCTGCCTCACCGATGCGGACAGTCACCTGTGCGGTGTCCGGCGGTGATCGAGGACGATGGCCACTAGTCCACACACGATCAGGCCGACACCGACGCCGAGGTGGATCCAGGTGTCGGCGGTGCCAGGCGGCCGGGCGCTCGACGACCCGGGAAGGTCGATGAGCTGCTCTCCGGCCCACAACATCAGGTAGGCGGCTCCGCCGACGACGAGAAAGACCCGCGCCGCCCGTGCGGTGCGGGCCGAGATCAGTCCCCCGATGCCGAACAGCAGGTGCTCGACATTACGCAGGATCGACACTTCCAGCAGGCCGAACAGTTTGGTACCGGTGCTGGAGTCGGCGAAGGACAGCCGATCGTAGTCCGACGTGATCTCCGGAAGGAAGGCGAGCGCACCGACGCCCAGAAACACCGCGCCGATCCCGAGCACCACGTTCTGCACCCACATCCGCCGGACCGCAGTGTGCTCCCTCATGCCCGGATCACACGGATCGACCGCCGCCACCGACGTCGTCATCATCATCGAGTCGGTCGGCGAGCAGAACCTTGCCATCGATGGCGCCGGCGCGGCTGGCCACCTTCGCCCGCCGGAAGAACTCGGCCAGTTCCGCATCACCGACGCGGTCGGCCGCCTCGATGGCCTCCTGCAGGCACGTCATGTTGTTCAGGCAGGTGTGCACGAACCCGAGCAAGGCAGCGTCGGTCCGGGCCCGGGCCGGTGACGTCCCGGGTGTTCGCTCGCTCATTCACCGCCTCCTCCCACTCTTCGGTGGGTCACCGAATCCTGGTCTGCGTCGAGGGCTGCAGCCGGACGGGTTTTCACCCGGTGTTCCACTTGTCCGCTCGTTTACGAGTCCCGGGGTACGCGGCTCGAAACGCCGTCACCTCCCCAAACGCCACCGTTGCCCGCAACGCCGCACATCTCGCGCGGGCACTGCGGCGGCAGTCGTACCCGGCTGCCGAGAGCTAACGGCCGCCCCAGAATAATGCCCCGGTTTGATCGCCTAGGACCAGGGCACCCAGCGGGCATGACGAAAGCCCTTCGCGCAGCCATCACCGCGATCTTCTTGATTGTGCTCGCAGGATGCGGCACAGACGAAGACTCGGCCCAAACCTCCGACCAGCTCAGCAGCGCGCCCTCGGGCAGTGCAGTGGTATCGAGTGCGCGGGAAGAGCTCGATAGCGCGCAGGAGACCGCCGAAGCTCGTCTCGATGACGCCAAACTCGCCGCGTTCGTCGTATCCTTTCGCACCGGCTACGCCGATCTCTCACGAGACCGCGACGACGAGGACATCGAGCAAATCGCCATCACATCGTGCACGGACATCGCCCAGGGTGCCGACGAACAGGCAGTGAAATCCACGATCGGTTCCCTCGCGGAAAACAACGGAACGCGGCCGACCCCAGAGCAAACTCAGCAGATCTACGTCCTGGTCCGTCCCGCCTGTCCCTGATCACCCGACCGTGCCAGCGACATCGACGCAGGAGTAACTCGCCGCCGGCCTCCGTTCGCGGTCTCCCGATTTCGCCGGAGGGTCGGACGGTCATGGCTACGGAAGGGAGCGAATCCGGGCGCTCATTCGGTGGCAGGGGGTACCTGATCCGGATCGTAGTCATCGACTCCGGCGGCGATCCTTTCTTGTTCGGTGCGGTACTCGAGATAGTCATCGTTGAGGCGGTCAGGGGACTTACCGTGTTCACGTCGATCCCGTGGAGCTTGCTCGGTCGGGTCGATCACGTCGTCGAGGTTCGGTTCCTCGGGTTGATCGGTCACAATTCCTCCTCACCTTTCCGTGCCCTTCGCGTACCCCCGGTCCCAGTTGTAAAACGACCGACTGAGCTCGGTCCGTGGTCGTGTCCTCCCGCTGGGTTCGTCGACAGTGTGAGGACGTTGACGTTCTCGGCACGTACACCTCCCGGACGGGGATCGGGATCCCGGCGTCGTGTCGACGCTGCCTGGTGAATCGAGCACGATCGGTTCATCTCCCATGGGCCGGCAGGTCTGGTCCTCGCCGACCGTCTGCCTCGAGATGCGCGGCCACGGCCATGGTTTCCAGCACAAAAAGAAAGAACCGGGTCGGTGAGCTAGAGGGCTCACCGACCCGGTTTTCGTGGAGCTGCCGGGAATTGAACCCGGGTCCTACGCAGCAAAGCTAGGGCTTCTCCGTGTGCAGTTTGCTATGCCTCTACTTGGATCTCCCAGTCTCGCAAACAAGCCAGGATGACGATCCCAGTCGCTGTTAGTTGTCCCGTTCGGCTCCGCGACCGAGCCGAACGGTAAAGCCCTCTAGCTGATGCCAGTACCCGGGCCGAGGGCGAGCCCGGACTGACAGACACGCAGTCGCTACTTAGGCAGCGAGTGCGTAGTCGCGCTGATTGGAATCGGCGCTTATATGTTTGCAGCGACGCTTACGGTGGTCTCTTGCCTGCACCGACACGCTTCCCCTACCTCAACGTACGCAGTCGAAACCGTTCAGCCCCGTACGTGCCCACACTCCCGCAGGCCGATCATTACAACGCCGCCGTGCCGGGAATCATTCCGCAGGGCAAGCACTGTGCCCGCCGCCTCATCCTCTTACGGTGCCCGACCGTGCGTCGAATGTGTGCTGGTGCCGCGTGACACTTCCGCGACAGGATGGGTGTGAACAGCGGATCGAGGGGCATTCGAAGACCATGACGTCGAATGCGGGCGAGCGCGTGCCCTCCGATGCCACCGTTGCCGGATATCTGATCCAGCTCCTCGGTGACCGGAGCATCCCCGCTCTCGCCGAGGAAGTTCTGGCACTGGTGTGCCCCCCGACGCAGTCGGGGCGGTACTCGTACAGCGGGGTGCTCGGGTGGGTGATCACCGCGATCGCGATGGTGATCGTCGACCAGGAGAGCGGTATCGAGGACGGTGACGTGCTCGTGCCCGCCGTGTCCGCCACCGAGGGCGAGGAGCTCGCGGCTGAGGAACTGACCGCGTCGTTGCGTGGACTGTTGGGGACGGTGACGGCTCAGCTCACCGGCGAGCATGTCGCCGTCCGGACATATCTCGCGGCGGCGGGGCGCCTACCCGACCCGGTGGCCCGAGCGGAGATCCTGGTGGACGCGTTGATGTGTCTCGATACCTTGCTCGACGTTCCGTTCCCCGATCTACCGGATCGCCTGCAACTGCCGTCGGACGGGATGAATGGGTGAGGACGACGGGGGTACTCGATGCTCGAGTACGACGAAACACCGGGTAGAAGGATCAGGCATGACAGAGCAACGCGACGTCATCGAAGTCCTCACTCACGATCACCGCAAGGTCGAACGGATGTTCGCCGAACTGGAGGGACTCGATGTCTCGGGGAGTGCGGGCGCCCCCGCCCGAAAGAAGGATCTGGTCGATCAGATAACCATCGAGCTGGTCCGCCACGCTGCGGCCGAAGAGGCGGCGCTCTATCCGGCGGTGAAAATCGAGCTCGGCGAATTGGAAGCGGAACGGGCCACCCACGGACATGCCCGCGCGGAAGAAATGATGCAGCGCCTCGAGCCCCTGGCACCTACCAATTCCCGGTTCGACACCGAACTGGCCACGTTGATGCGCGAGATCCGAGGCCACGTCGCCGAAGAGGAAGGCGTCCTGTTCCCCCGCATGCGCATGGTCTTCACCGCCGGAGAACTCCTCGAACTCGGGCGGAAAGTGGAATCGGTCAAGAAGCTCGCGCCGACCCGCCCGCATCCTTTCGCCGCCGACGAGCCACCGGCCGCGACGCTACTCGGCCCGATCGCCGGACTACTCGACCGCCTCCGCGACGCCATCACCCGCCGCGGCACGGAGCGGTGAACCTCGTCGAGGCGCTACACGGAGCGCACCACCGTCACACACCGGTAATGCTGCGTCCCCGCATCTTTGGCGGAACACACACATGAGTGGAGGACAAATGAACCAGGAAGAATTCGTCTCCGCAGTTCGCAGCACCGCGGGGCTCGACACCATCGAACACGGCGAGAGCGCGATACGGGCGACGCTGCGGGTGCTGGGCCGGCGGCTGTCCGGTGGTGAGACGCAGGACCTCGCCGCGCAGTTGCCGCCGGCGTTCACCGATACCCTGCCCGCTACCGGGCCGGGCGAGCGTTTCGGGGTCGATGAGTTTTACGAAAAAGTCGCCGAGGACGAGGGCCTGGGCTGCAGCAAGGAGCAGGCCCGTCAGCACGCGCGGGCGGTGATGGCCGCATTGAAGGCATCCCTGACCGGCGGCGAGTTCGACGACGTCGCGGCGCAACTACCCGATGATTACGCCGATCTCCTCGGCACCGGACCCGTCCAGCATTAGCACATTCGCCCAAACGCCGACTCTGATGATCGAGGTACCGATGACCATCGACGCCCACGCCACCACCGATCACGAGAAGATCCGGCGGTGGATTCAACAGCACGGCGGTGTGCCGGCGAAGGTGACGGACGAGGCAGCAGAAGACAGGCAGGGCACGGAAAGGTTGTTCGTCGACTTCACCGGCACCGAGGAGGGACCACCGTATCTCGAGCATGTTTCCTGGGACGAGTGGTTTACCTTGTTCGATGCCCACGACTTGGCATTCCGCCTGCCGGACAAGGAAGACGCCATCGAATATCAACTGGTTCCCGGCAGCGCACCTACCGCCCAACATCGCCGGCAGACCCGCACCGCCGAATAACACCGCCGGTGAGCGGATGCGCGGCACGCGTCCGAATCGAGATTGAATCGGCCGAGGACACGGGCATCACCCTCGCGTGAGGATGACGCGCGCGAATGACTCCGGTGCATCCCGGGCGCAGCGGCGCAACAATCATCGACCGTGCTGGCGCGGTGCGGACCGGAGACACAACAATCATCGACCGCACCGTCGAGTACCCGCCCGCCGTTCAAAGATTGGAGCCGCCGAGCCGGGCCGCGAGCAGTTTCTTTCCTTCTCGGCCGCCCTTGCGGCTTTCGGTCTGGGCCCGCCGGAAGAAGTCGGCGAGTTCGGTGTCGCCGTCGCGTTCGGCGTCTTGAATGTAATTCTCCATGCGCAAGGCATTGCTCAACGAGGCTTCGACGAACCAGATCAAGTTGTAGTCCTTGTCTTTCGTACCGGTGACCACGCCGGTCTCTTCATCACTCATCGCTCACTCACTCCTGTGTTACCTGTCGAAACGTGATCGTGCGTGCACTGACCGCGTTACCCGATCATTGAGCCAGCAAACAGGAGAAACCCGGGTCGGCGGAGGGTCCGCGAACAGTCTCCGGTGCGACCGCCCGAACACGCCAATCATCGAATCGGTCGCCATTTCGAGTGCACCGGAAGACTGGGACGTCGACGTCATCAACGGCCGCGGGCAGGCTTTCCGCCAGCCGACAAGGCGCTGGTGTTGTGACCGAATGCTGAGAGGCGCGAACGACTATTCGAGGCCACCGAGCAATGGGGGCCGGGGGCACGAAAACAAAAGCACGGGCGGGCGTCGGCGCAAAACCTTGGTTTGCGTGTCCGCGGCATTCGTCGCAATCGCCGAATGCCGCCAGATGACGGATCGTAAAATGTTGACCGGGCTCTTCAACCGGTGGCGGCGCGATCGGCGACTTCGCCGCCGTGCCCGGATTGGCGGGCGCAGTGCGCGCAACAATAAATGGTGTCGGCAGCTTCGACGCCGTGGCCGAGGATGCGGCAGCCGCAGTGATCGCACTGCGGGGCCATCGCCTGGACGGCGCATTCGAAACTGTCGAACACCGAGGACCGGTCACCGCGGGTGACCGTGAAGGACTTGTCGTAGTCGTTGCCGCACGTTTCACAAATGGGCATTCGCCGCATCCTCTCCGGTGCTTCCAGTGGTTCGATTGTCGGTGGGTACCCGACGATCGAGCACGCAAACCGGCGTTGGGTGCGGTAGCACGGCACCGGCGAGGTCCACGTCGCCGCCTCGTGACCTCCGGTTACGCCCGAACTGCTTGACTAACTGGGTAGCTCCGCGAACAGATCAGCGAATCATGGTTCGGTGACGCTATTTCAGCGGTGACCACGATCCAGGCAGGAGTCCGGGACTACCCAGGCCGGCAGCGAAAAATGTCCTACTTCCTGGTGCTCGTGCGGCTCGTGGACTGGGCGAGGGGGAAGAAGTCGGCGAGGTCCCGTCTCGCCGCCCCAACCTGGTTCTGCGATCTGCCTGTGTCTGATGCCAATGATCACCCACTCGAGGCGCAGCCCCGCACAGCTCCCGAGCCAGCGGGGCCAGTCAACAACATTGGCAGGTGGGCTGCGTCAGAAGTCCGTATCGATGCAGGCCAGGCGCTCGCCGGCCATACCGGCCTGGCCGGGACCGGTCATGGTGCGCTGCGCGTGCAGCACCACGGACTGGGCCTCACCGCCGCGGAACTCCCAGTTCACGGTCGTCGACGCCTGCGCGGCGCCGCTTTGATCGGTGGTGATGTCGAGCCAGATCTCGTTCTGCGGGTTGGCGTAAGCCGGGTCCGTCGACGGACTCTGTGGGGTGGCCGCGGGATCGGCATCGTTCTGATAGTGCGGCCCCGAATCCGGCGGCTGCGGTCCACACCGCTGGGTATGCACGTGCACCCCGAAATCACGGTTGGGGGCGAGACCGGTCGCGTTCAGTGTGACCGTCGTGCGGCCGTCCTGCTCCTCGGAGTCAATGGTCACGGCCGAACCCACGGGGACGGCGGCCTCGTCGTAGGTGAAGGCGTTGTCGTCGCCGACCTCCCCGGGTAACTGGAAGGCTCCTTCCGGTGCGCCGGGCAGCGGAGTGGGCATGCCGGTATCCGTGGTCTCCAGGGAGGTGGGGGGCGCCTCGACTCGCTCCGTCGATCCGTTGTCGTTGCCGCATCCGGCCGCCACGAGGGCGGTCAACGAGGCGCCTGCGATCAAGGTTGCGGAGCGTGTGTTCATGATTGTGCAGTACCCGCCAATGCGAGATGTGAACCGTCGATCCCCGCTTGACTGACCTCCCCGAACGGTGCGGCGGGATGGGTCCGCGGCGCCACAAGATGGGGGTCGGGATACCGGTCGAGGTTCGGTCAGCTGGATGTCGAGGGGCGGAGACGGCGCCAGCCTGCTGTCGGCATGGAAGTGGGGGATTTGGGGCTGTTCGGCCCATATGTCCACAGCGTTCCTCTGTTTCCGGTCTCGGCTTTTAAGTCCATGACAGCGCATCTCGGCACCCCGTCGTGCGGCTGCCTCGGTGGCACACGGCCGGGTATCCGGTTCCGGAAACAAGGTCAACGATTCGCCGCGGTGCGTCCGGTTTGGCGGGCGCCGGGGGTGGGTAGCGCGCACATATGGCAGCGAAGACGTTCCAGGACCGAGCAGACGCCGGACGGGCTCTGGCGGTGCTGCTGGACCATTACCGCGACCGTGACGATGTGGTGGTGTTGGCCCTACCGCGTGGCGGAGTTCCCGTCGCGTACCAGGTGGCTAAACGCCTGAGTGCCCCACTCGATGTGTTCGTGGTCAGAAAGCTCGGTTTACCCAGGCACCCGGAGTTGGCGATGGGCGCCATCGCCAGTGGCGGTGTGATGGTGACCAACGACGATGTGCTCCGCGCCGAGCACGTCGACCCCTGCGATCTGCAGCGGGTCACCGAGGCCGAGGGTCGCGAATTGCTGCGTCGGGAGCGGGTCTACCGGGACGGCGCCCCGCCCCTCGACGTCGCCGGGAAGACGGTGATCGTGGTCGACGACGGGCTTGCGACGGGCGCCACGATGCGGGCCGCGCTCGAGGCACTGCACCGGTTGGAACCGGCGCGAACCGTGGTCGCGGTCCCGGCCGCGTCAGAATCGAGTTGCACCGAGCTGCGCCGTCTCGCCGACGAAATCATCTGCGCCACCACCCCGACACCGTTCTACGGTGTGGGTGCCTCCTACTGGGACTTCGATCAAACCAGCGACGAGGAGGTGCGCTCCCTACTGGCCGCCGCATCCGCCGGCTCCACTGCCGTCGACGAGGGCAACGAGGTCGCGATCGTTTCGGCGGCGAGCATGGCTTGTCCGAACGGTGTCCCCAAGGACGAGGAATTCTTCGAGTGGGTCGGTGACGCCCAATTCGTGCTGATCGGGGAGGCCTCGCACGGCACCCACGAGTTCTACGCCGCCCGGGCCGCGATGACCCGGCGCTTGATCGAGGAGAAGGGTTTCTGCGCGGTGGTGACCGAGGCAGACTGGCCCGATGCCTACCGGGTCAACCGGTACGTCCAGGGCCGGGGCGAGGACAGCACACCCGAGTCCGCGCTGGCCGGGTTCGAGCGGTTCCCCACCTGGATGTGGCGAAACACCGTGGTTGTCGACTTCATCGAGTGGCTCCGCGCACGCAACGACGCAACGCCGCAAGCCCGCGACAAGGTGGGATTCTTCGGGATGGACTTGTACAGCCTCTACCGCTCGGCGGCGGATGTGATCGCCTACCTCGACGACGTCGACCCACAGGCCGCGCGCCGTGCTCGCGAGCGCTACCGATGTTTCGACAGTCTCGAGGGGGACGGACAGAACTACGGCTTCGCGGCCGCGTTCGGCGCCGGTCAGTCGTGCGAAGACGAGGTACTCGAGCAGTTGGTGGATATGCAACGCCATGCCGTCGAGCACGCCCGCCGCGACGGCATGATCGCCGAGGACGAGCAGTTCTACGCCGAGCAGAACGCCCGGCTGGTCCGGGCGGCCGAGCAGTACTACCGAACGATGTTCGCCGGCCGGATTTCCTCCTGGAATCTGCGCGATCAGCACATGTTCGACACCGTTCAAGCTCTCCGGGAACACCTGAATACTCAGCGTGGCGAGCCTGCGAAATTAGTGGTGTGGGCGCATAATTCGCATCTCGGCGACGCCCGCGCGACCGAGATGGGCTCGGCCGGAGAGTTGAATGTGGGTCAGCTGATCCGTGATCACTACGCCGACCAGTGTCGGATCATCGGTTTCAGCACCTACAGCGGGACGGTCACTGCCGCCGACGACTGGGGAGGGACCGCCGACCGCAAGCAGGTGCGCCCTGCGCTGTGGGGAAGCATCGAGAATTTCTTTCACGACGTCGGGCAAGCCGAGTTCTGGTTGAGGTTCGACACTCGGTCCCGGGCAGCGCAGGTGCTGTCCTCCGGGATGCTTCAACGCGCTATCGGTGTCATCTATCGGCCCGATACCGAGCGGCAGAGTCACTACTTCCGGGCCCGAGCCGCCGAGCAATTCGACGCGATCATCCACATCGACCGCACCACTGCGCTGGCGCCCCTCGAACGCACCCCACAATGGCAGGACGCGGAGCCGCCGGAAACCTATCCGGCCGCCGTGTAACCGGAACGGACATCCCAACGGCAACTTGACGAAGGCAAGGTGGTAATCCCCTCAGGGATACGTCCTCGGCGAGTGGGTTGGTGTTTCTCATCCGGTCACGGTCGAACCGGCAGGGTGGCACTCGTGCCTACCCCCAGCGCGAGAAGACTCATTCGCCTTCCGAGGTCGGCCAACCCGAGCCAGGTTTCCATCGGTGAGGATCATCGCGGCGGCACCTCGGGATGCTGCGGTGGCTGAACGGCAGCCTCTCGGTCACGGCGACCGGATGAGGTGTCGATTCAGTCGAATTTCTCTCGAAGCTGCGCCAGTGTCCTGGTGAGAATGCGGGAGACCTGCATCTGCGAGACTCCGATTCGCTCGGCGATCTGGGTTTGGGTCATCTCCCCGAAGAACCGCAATCTCAGCACAGTTCGTTCCTGCTCCGACAGAGTCGCCAGCAGTGGGAGCAGCGTGTGATGATTCTCGATGAACTCGAGACCGGGATCGTCGCGCCCGAGCCTGTCCAGCAGTGCCCCATCGTCCTCGTCGCCGGCACCTCTCCGCGAGATTCGGTCGATCGACTCGATCTTGTAGGCGCGGCGGGCGAGGAGTCCTTGGGATACTTCCTCCGGGCCGAGATCGAGTTCGGTGGCCAATTCGCTCAACGTCGGGGCACGGCCCAACTCTTGCGCAAGGTCGGCCGTGGCCCGGTCGAGCATGCTGTGCAGTTCTTGTAGCCGGCGCGGCACATGGACCGACCAGCCGGTGTCGCGAAAGTGCCGACGTATCTCTCCGATGATGGTGGGAACAGCGAACGAAAGAAATGCGAACCCCAGGCAACGTCGAAGCGGTTGATCGCCTGAATCAACCCGATCCGGGCGGCTTGGAGCACGTCGTCTACCGGTTCTCCACGGCCGTGGAATCGGCGGGCGATGTGTTCGGCGAGGGGCAGGCACCGTTCGATCAGTTGCTCCCGGAGCACGGCCCGTTGCGGATCATCCTCCTCGAGCGCCGCCATGAGCTCGAAGATCGCGGCCACATCGTCGTATCGATCTCTTTCGGTACGACGGGCAGTCCGATTCCTCATCGGCACCCACCGAGGCCCGCGGCAGCGAGGGCCCGGATCCGCGGGCCGAGTGCACCGGTCAGGTCTGCAGAGCTGATCGGCGCGCACACGCTCGCGGAGCGCAGAAGATTATCCCGGATGCGCGGGCCCGCGCGCACGGGCCCTGCGGTGCTGGGCGGTACCGTCACAAGCAAGAACGTTGCCCGACAAACCCCGGCGCCACAGCAAAACGGGCACCGGCGTGTCACCGAGCGTGCCACAGAACCCGACACAGCAGCAGGTCCGGGCGCGGTGACCCGTCCACCGGAGATCGTGGGATCGAAGTGCGCGGCGTTGGCCCCGAGAGCCCGCGGACTTCTTGTGGCACTGACCACACACGGCTAGCAGATTCGCGAGAACTGGGGGAACCGTAGAAGGTGGGGTTCCGGTGACCACCGGTTCCGCTAGAGCACGGGCTGCTCTTCTTTTTCGCTTCCTCGACTCGGCCCGCTACTGCGCCGGTCTCGCAGCCTTCGGTCCGCCGCCACCGACACCCCCGGGTCTTTCGGGGCTGGCGTGGCATTCATTTCCGATCCAGGAGATGGTGGCGTGGTGGTGTCCGCGGTTGTTGGCCCGTGCGACCAGTCAGGCAGCGATGTCATGCAGTTTCATGTTCGCCTGCTGCGAGGCGGCCACAAGCTGATCGAAGGCCTGATGAACCCGCATCCAGCGAGCCGGGGACGCGAAACAGGATGCGGCGCATGCCCGCCGGTTCCCGCTTTTCTCGGGGACCCGATGAGTGTTCTCCCGGTCTGGGCGGGTATCCGAGGGTCATGAGTTCGGACGACGGTGGCCGGGCGTATCCGCAGGCCCGGTTGCTCGCCGGACGGTTGATCGCCCTGGTCGCCGATCGAGACTATGCGGCGCTGTCGGCGGAGTTGTCCCCGCTCGTGCACGCGCCAGGTAATGCGCCGGGGCGGCGGGGCTTCTACGGGGATGTACTGACCTGGCTTGTCCACTCGCTCGCGGACGTGGTCACCGCCCGCCTCGGCACGGGGCAGAAGGGGCAGTCGTTCGTCCTCGAGGTCCGGACCACCGCGGGCCGCACAATGGGTGCCGGCGATCTCCCGCCGGAGCAGGGCCGGGTCGCGCAGTCGGTGCTGGCGTTGCTGGCCGATGACCGCGGTGCCGCCCGGGCTCATCTTGCGGCGGCCGAACACGAACCCGACCCGGCGGTGCGGGCCACCACCCTGGTCGAGGCCTTGATCTGGCTCAACGCACTGCTCGACGCCGAGACCACCGCGCTTCCCGATCTGCCATCCCAGTGATAGCCGGAGGCCTGCCCACACGCACTCACTCGGGGACTGTGTACAGCGTAATCTCGAGGGCACGTCCGGCAGGCCCGGCCGCCGTATTGGCCAGGTCCATTCGGGCCTGATGGAGGAGGATCGCCGTGGCCGAGGATTTCGCCCAGGGACTGTCGATGGCAGAGGTAACGCATGCCTTGGACGTCGTCAGCGAGACACTCGGGGTATTACGCGATGAGGCCGTCGCCCGGGAACCGCTCGAGGAGGCGCTTCGGCGCGTGGCTCACACGACGGTCGCGGCCATCCCCGAGGCCGACGCCGCGAGTGTCACCCGCCTCGTCACGGGATCGCCGGAGACCATCGCCGCCACCGATGACACTGTCATCCCGATCGATGAAAGTCAGTACGCCGCCGGCCGCGGACCCTGCCTGCAAGCGGCCGAGAGCCGTAGTCCGATTCGTGCGGTTATCGGTCAACACCGGCACGAGTGGCCCGAGTTCACCGCAGCCGCGGAGGAAGCGGGGATCCACGCCTACCTCTCCGTGCCCGTGCTTCTCGACGACCGAGGCCAGGATTCCGAACTCATCGGTTCACTCAACGTGTACAGCTTCCGTCCGGAAGCTTTCGATCCCTTCGATGAACAACTGGTACGGCTGTTCACCACCGCGGCCTCGGCTGCGATCAGTAACGCCCAACGGTGGCAACGGACCCGCGACCACGTCGAGCAACTCCAGGCCGCCCTGATCTCCCGCGCCGAGATCGACCAAGCCAAAGGCGTGCTGATGGCCCTCCACGGGATCTCCAGCGACGAGGCGTTCGAACGTCTGACGGAAATATCTCAACGAACCAACACCAAAGTTCACCAGGTTGCCCGTGACTTCATGCGCAATTTCACCAAAGAACCGCCCTAAAGCACCTCGGTGCGGACCACTCGGGCATGAGCGATGTCGTCCGGTTCGTTGCGGGCGGCGAGGTAGTGGGTCCAGTCGCGGCGGGTGTAGTCCGCCCATTGGGTGGTGGTGTGGATGTGCATCCCGAGCAGATCGGCGACCACGGGGGCGGGCAGTTCGGCGGTGAGGGTGAACAGGGCGGTGTTGCGGGCGACTCGGGTAGGGATGCCGAGTCTGGTGAGGGAGACGCTGAGGGTGTGGGCGTGGAGCGGCACTCCCGGGGTGACCGGGCTGGGAAACAGGTAGTGGGCGCGGCCCCGTGATGCGGCGGTGGTCATGTTCCGGGCCGACGCGACCAGCTCGGTGACGAGCACGGCGACCGCGGGGGGCACCTGCATCGGGTTCCGCGCGAAGGTCAGGAAGATTGCGCCGTCGCGCAGAGTGACCGCTTCGGTGGTGAGTAACCGGATGCGGGTGAGCGGAATGCCGTAGAGCAGCACCATCAGCCCTGCGACGCGGACTGTTACCGGGGTGGCGGTGTCTGTGAGAAGGCGGCGGATGCAGTCGGTGTGGTCGGCGGTGTCGAGGACCTCGGTGGGACGGGCGGTCGATTTCGTGGGCAGGATGATGTCGTCACCGATGAGTCCGCGTCGGCTCAGCCAGATGATGAAACCGTTGATCCCGGAGGCCCTCTCGCGGTTGCCGCCGAGCCAGTGATCGAGGCGGGATTGATCGAGGTGGCCGATGGTGAGGCGCTGGTCGTCGAGCCAGCGCAGCAACCGGATCGCGATTCGGATCTTGCTGCGGTCGGTGGCAGCGCTTTGGTCGTTGTACCGCTGGTGGACCGCGCGACGGCGGGCCCGGCGCAGCACACTCCATTGTGCGTAGGGCCGGATCAGCGACACCTGATGCGGCGGAAGGGTATCGAGCACTGTGTCGAGCCACGGTTCGAGCCGGCCGAGAGGTTCGAGCCGGTAGGGCAGAATTTCGAGGTGGACCAGAACGGCGCGGAGGTGGTGCAGGGCCGCGGACGGGGCAAGGTCGTCGAGATCGCGATGGCTGACCGGTCTCGTCAGGGCGCCCAGGTGGCGCAGCAGCGCGGCCGGCTTGGCGCGCTCGAGCCAGCTCAGCGTTGAGTCCGCCCGTTCTTTCCCGACGAGATGCTCGACCAGCGGGAGCAACTCTTCCCGCACATCGCCGGTTTCTTCGGCCAGCAGGTCGGTGAGGCGTCGTCGTATCGAACACCGCCGGCAGGTGCGCGCGTAGCGCTGCGGGCCCGCTTCTCCGCAGGTGGTGCAGAGATGGTGGTCGACTGGTCGCCCGGCGCAGGGACTGCAGATGGGCAGGCCGGCCGCGTCGGCGCCGGTGAGGACCCGAACGTTGCCGCAGCCGGCACAGCGCTTCGGTGCCGCCACCGCGCGGCGGTGACAACGGACGCAGACCGGGCCTCGCGGCCACAACGCCTTCGCCGGCCGCAAGTGGGCGCAGTCGACGCAGTGGTGGAGAACGTCGGGTCGACAGCGTCTGCACAGGTCTACGCCGCCGCCGCGGCCGCGGAGCGCGATCGGTGCGATCTGCCCACAGCCACCGCATTCACGTTCGGGGCGTTGGTAGCAGTGTGAGCACAGTGGCCCGTTGGCGTCGAAGGCCTTCGCGGCAGCGGTGCGCCCGCAGGATCCGCAGCGATGCACCGGTCGCGCGCAGGTGCCGCACAACGGACGCCCATCGGAGTCGCGTCGCGACGGTATCCGTGAACGGCCGCAGGCGACGCAGGTTTCGGCGCGTTCGGGATCGACCTGGTAGCACGGGCGGCAGATCGCGCCTTCGGGCCGGACGGCGGTGGGGTGGCCCCGGCGGCCGCAGCGGGCGCAGATGGTGGTCTTCTCCCTGGTCACACACCACTCGCAGCAGCGCCCCTCCGGAGCAAGACGGATCAGCCGCGGCCACTGTTTGCCGCAGCGGACGCAGGCGGGAAGGACGACCCGATGCCCGGCCGCGTCCAGGGCGTAGGCGAGGCGGACCAAGCCGATCGGTGCGTGCGAGTCCGGGACGGTCAAGGCGTCGGGGTGACCGGCGAAATGCCGGTCGAGGGTGCGCGCCCCGAGCCCCCGCCACGACCCGATGTCGGTGAGGATCTGTTGCGCGTGTTGGTCGGTGACCGCAGGGGCCACCGAGGTGATCTTGCTGATCAGTCGGTGGCGCACGTCGCCGAGCGGCTCGAGCGACGGCCGACGCGGTGTCACTGTTCGGGGGTTGGACGTCGAATGATGGTCCGCCGGACCGTAGGAGGGCCGGAGGAGCGGGCGTTCGCCGCCTTGCGGACGGCTTGGTTGACGATCGTCGGCTCGATCAGGTCGTTCGGGGTGCAGTCGAGGATGTCGCAGAGCGCGACGAGGGTGTCCATACTCAACCGCTGGGGCGGCTGGGTGACCAGGCGATAGACCTGCTCACGGGAGAGGGTGATTCCGCGTTCGGCGAGCAGCGGGACCAGGTCGGAGGTGTGGAAGATGTCGCGCTCGGCCATCTTGTGGCGCAGGTGCCACTCGTAGCCCATCTTTTTGATCATTGTTCGCTCCACAGTTCGCCGAGTCGGGTGCGCAGTGCGCGGGCTATCAGTTGATTGCGATACTCATTCGACACTCCGGTGTACATCGCGGTCGTCGAGGCATGCGAATGTCCGACCTGTTCCTGCACGAAGCGGACGGGATAATCGAACTCGATCAGGTGGGTGACGTAGGAGTGCCGCAGGCAGTGCAGGTCCAGCGCGCTGTCGAGACCGCACTCGCGGCGGGCGCCGGCGAACGCCAGGTTCACCGAACGTGGTGAAATCCGGCCCGCCCGCTCATTCACCCACAACGCGGGATGTGAACCGGGTGCCAGCGCGGGCCGCACCTCGGTGACGTACTGCTCGATCACCTCGACGATCCAATCGAACTCCGGAACCGTCAACACGGTCCGGCGCTTGGCGGGCCCACCCTTCGTAGCTTTGCCGTACCGGACCGCGACCGAGCCGACTTGCCGATGTTGCGGAGCCTGCGAGTTGCGGCGCAGGTCGATCAGGTCGATCCGGCAGACCTCGCCTCGCCGGAGCCCGAATGCGTAGCAAAACTTCAGCATGGCCGAGTCCCGCATCGCCGCCAGCGCGCCCTTTCGCCCGCTGTCTCGAATGGTATCGACGCGGGTGTCGAGTGCGTCGAACAGTGCCTGCACCTCGTCGTAACTCAAGGGCCTGCGGCGCGGGGTGCCCTCGTAGTCCGCCACGTGGAGAACCGAATTCCCCTCGTGGAAAACCAATTCCGGCGCGCGGCCGAACCGGTCGAGACACACCTGCGTCCACCCGTAACGACGGTCGGTGAGGTACTCGCAGAACAGCCGGATGGTGATCTCGTAGCCGCGCACGGTCGAGAGCGCGAGAGAACGCTCACCGGACCGCAACGAACTAATCCACTCCTCAGCTTCGGCCGGCGTCCACTGCCACGGATACTGGTTCGTGAACTCGATGAACCGTCTGATCATCCGGACCCGCGCCGCGATCGTGAGCTCCTTCAAGAACCGGCTCCGCTGCTGCCGTGCCCATCCCTCGATCATCGCCTCCGCCATGGCCGGGGCAGGATCGAGATGCACCACATTGCCGACGAGCATCAGCCGCGCCGAGCCGGGCGCCTCGTTCTCCACCCACATGTTGTATCAGACACAACATTGATGCATCTACTTGGAGCTTGGGTGTCCTGCGGGCGTCGCGGCCGACGCTGTCGTCAGAAAAGGCCTATCTGATTGCGGGCCGCGTTGACGTCGGTGCGGTGCCGGTAGGCGGCGGCGAAAGCCCGCGCCGCGGATTCGGTGCAGCCGATCTCATGCCCGACCTGCATCCAGCTGAGCCCATCTTCGTGGAGTTGCCAGGCGTCGCGTTCGTCGTCGGTGGCCGGTGGGGTGGTGTGGATGGTCACTGGCCTGCTCCTCGGAGGTTGTCGAGACGTTCGGTGGCGGCGCGCTGTCGGCGGCCGAGGACGCACATGTGTTCGTAAAGTTGATCTTCCGGTAGCTGGTCCGCGGCCTGGGCGAGGGATCGTGCGGCGGCGCGGAAGCTTCGGCGGTAAGCCTGGCTGACGACGGTGCGGGTGTAGTGGTCGAGGGCGATGTGGTCGGCGCCTCGGGTGGTGATGTTCGCCAGGTAGCGCGATCGCTCGGCGCCGTGATGGCCGGCGAGGTTGCCGGTGCGTTCGAGTTCGGCGGCGACCATCGTGGCGTCGTGCGGAACTCCGGAATTCACGAGCCGAGCGATCACGGTGAACAGTTCGCGGTGGATGGGCCGTTCGAAATCCGTGACGGCGAGGGCGGCGACAGTCCTGGCTGCGGCGTCCGCCGGCGCCCACAGCAGCGCGCACAGACACAGGACCTCGACATCGGCATGGGCGTCGAGACCCAGGTCGGAGGCCTCGATCGGGTCTTCAGGTGTGTCGTCGGTGGCCCCAGTGACGGGCACCAACTCGAGTGCTGCGGCCATGTCGGTCAGCCCTTCGTATCGACGGAACAGATGGTGTGAAATCTGCGGAGGTCGAGCCACCATGCACTCCGTGTTTTCACCGGACTATTTGTTGCATCGGCTGCAATACTTCCCAGTTGGCGAGCGCCGCGATGCGGTCGGGGCGAAAACCGGACCAGTGTTGGTCGCCGGCCACGACGACGGGCGCTTGGAGGTAGCCGAGTCCCATCACACGGTCGCGGGCGGAGGGGTTCTCGGTGAGGTCGACGATCGAATAGTCGATCCCCTCTTTGTCGAGGGCGCGGTAGGTGGCATTGCACTGAACGCAGTCCGGTTTGGTGTATACGGTGACCGTCACAATTCCCCCCCTCCGTCGAATTTCCTATTGTGTCTATTTTATCGAAAAATTGCGCCATTTCCAAGCCCTTCCCAGTTATTCGAAGAGAAATTTACAGGCCATTAATAGATGATTGATACGCCATTCTTTCGCGATATGACGGCACACGATCAACCCCGATGAGCAGACCACTATAACGGTCCCACCTGCCCATATCTTCGCCCTCCCTTGCACTGGCGAAGGTTCTGGCGCGTCGCCGGAGCGTCAAGGTGAGCGGGGAAAGTTTTCCGCGAAATAAAGGAGTGAACGACCGCGTGGAAAAGTTTCCGAGGAGCGGCCTTGATGCGGAGGCGTGGCGATAGAAAACTGAAAGAGAAAAGGGAAAAGGTGCCCGGATTGTTTTTCTTTTCGCTTCTCGGCGCTTTTTCTTTTTATCGGGGCACCTGCCGTTGGTGCGCCGGGTCCACGGGCCGGCCGCGGTGGCGAGTGGTCCGCCTTCGGCCGCAGCCCGCGCCGCGTGTGCGCTGGTGGGGTGGGGCTGGGTCGTCGGCGCGGGGTGCGGCCGACCGCGTGTTCGCGGTAACCCGGCTGGCCCCCTGGCCGGGGCGAGGTGGGTCCCTCGCCCCGGCCGGGGTTGGTCAGTCGATCTCGACGTGGTCGGGGGTGCGCTGTCCTGCGATGACTTCCTCGACCGGGGTCAGGGTGTGACCGTGCTCGGTCAGGAAGGTCAGGTAGCGGTCGGCGCTTCGGGGACGCGAGCGCCACGCGTCGTTGACCATCCGGGCCTCCAGTGCGGCGGCGACCAGCGCGAGGGTGATCACCTGGGCGCGATTATCGGTAGCGGTGTCGAGCAGTTTGAGCACGCCGCTGCCGATGTTGAAGTCGGTGAAGCCGAGCAGCTCGGAAACCAGGGTGCTGGCGTTGTACTCGGAGAGCAGTCCGGAGTCCGCGGCGAGGGTTGCCGCGATGAATGCGGCGGTGCCCTTCGGGGCGGTCTTGCGTGCCAGCAGTGTGGTGCGCAGGAAGTCGCGGCGGACGGTGGTCGCGGCAGAGGCCTGCTTGTTCAGCTCCCGCACCTGGCGGCGTTCCTTACGCTGGCGTTCCTTGGACTCGGCTTCCCTCCGCAGGGCTGCGGCAGCGTCGTCCTCGGTGCCTTCACCCTCGGTGGCGCGGGCGGCTGCGAGTACCGGTGAGAGCGCCACTGCGGCACCGTCGAGGTCGAGGCACACGTACTCCGGCGTCCAGACCTGGCGGGTTTGCACCGTGTTCGCGTGCCGGTGCCCCTCGTACGGGGTGGCGTCGGGGTGGTTCTCGGTGGACCAGTCCACCTCCTCGCCGTCGACTTCCTCGCCGCTCTCGGTGTCGAAGTAGCGTTCGTCCTTGCTCAGCCACACCGCCCACCGGGCCGGGTCGGTCTCGGTGTGGGCGGTGGTGACCTCGCTGCCGTCGTCGGCGACTAGGTCGGCGAGCAGGACATCTGTTCCGTACTGGGGTTCTTCGGCGAGGATCGTGTATCCCCTGTCGAGGTAGGGCTGGGCGGCGGCGGCGCGTTCGGCCTTCTCCGCGCGGTCGTCGAGCAGCCGTTGCGCGATGTAACGGAATTGGTACCGGCCAGCGGTCATCAGCTTTTCGACGGCCTCGGTGTCACCTTCCGCTTCGAACCGGGCCACGATTTCGGCTTGCTCGAGATCGAGTTGACCGGAATCGAGGGCGGTGCGCGCCGTGGCCGACGTGCCGACGGCGGCGGCGGCCTTGACCTGGGCACGAGGCAGGTGCACCGCTTTGGAAATCTTGGTCACCGATGCGCCCAGGTCGAGCATCTGAGCGATACCGGCGGCGCGCTGCCCGTCGGTCAGGTCGTTGCGGTGATCGTTCGCGACGATCTGCTGGGTGATCCTCTGGATGCCGCGTTCGGTGTCGCTGGTGGCGGTGTCCGCGGTGACCAGGGCGGGGAGGCTGGTCAGACCGGCATCGCGGGCGGCGAGGGTGCGGCACTGGCCGTCGCGTACGCGGATGGTGCCGTCTGCGTAGCGGACGGCCTTGATCGCTTGGAGGACGCCGTGTTCGCGGATCGATTCGGTGAGTTCGGCGAGCTTGACCGGGTCGACGGTGTCGCGGGTGTTGGGTTCGATCTCGGCCTCGACCGGGTTCAGGTAAACCAGTTCCGCGTGTGCGGCGGTGGCGGTTGTGGTGGTGTTTGCGGTCATGGTGTTCTCTCTCCTAGGGTGAGAGGAGAACACCGGGCAGGTATCAGCTGTCCGGTGTTTCCCTTTTTCTCAGTGGGTCTTTGGTGGTGTCAGGCGGTTCGGAGCATCCGCGCCTGGGGGGCCGCGAACAGGTCGGCGTTGATCTGCGCGACCAGCTCGCGCGCGACCAGCTCGAGGATCGGTCGCGGGTCGGTTTCCCATCCGGCGAGGATGACGGCCCGTCCCCGGATCGGGGTGTCGGTGCCGCACCCGTAGCGGGCGACGATCGCGCGGGCCGCATGGTTTTCGGGTTGGCGTGGGTCGAAGCGGTGGTTGGCTCCGGCGAGCAGGCAGGCCACACCGGGGCGTCCGTTGCCGCCGATCGGGAAGGCGGCGAGGCGGTAGTCGCGGACGGCGTCCAGGGCCGCGCCGCGCCCGTCCGCGATCCGGCGGCTGGTCCAGAAGTCGTCCACGCGCATGTCGGTGACCTGCAAGGTGCCGTCGGTTTCGACGGTGATGCCGGTGATGGTGTCGGTGCTGCGGGTCATATCGGGTTCTCCTTCGGTGATCAGGTGGTTGGGGTCAGGCGGTGAGGCCGAAATCGGCCGGGTTCACCGGCCGGTGTGCGGCGAGGATGCGCGGGTCGTCCGGGTCGAGGTCGAAGACCATGCCGAGAAGGACGGTGCGGGTACCGGCGTCGAGGTCGTCGAACCCCAGATCACCAGGGATAGCGACTTCGGCGTAGATCACGCGCGCGACGTCGAACGGGTCGAAGACGGAATCGAGAATGATGGTGTTGGTCAACGGAAGACTCCCGTGCTCGGGACCAGGCACCTGCGGCCCCTGATCGTTCTTTTTGCCCTGCTGGCAAGGGAGAGTCGGATCGGCGGTATCAGGACGGGGTGCAACCCCTGGGCCGGGAAAGTTTCTCCTGGGAGCGCAGCGAGTACGGGTGGAGAAAGTTTCTCGGAGCCTTGTGCCGGCGCTCGCGCCGCCAGGGGTTGTTCCCCGGCCGCCGTCGATCAGAATCGCCAAGGCCAGCAGGTCAAAAGAACGATGTTCTTTCTCCTGGGCGGAGCGCAGCGGAGCTGTAGACATCCCAGGGCCGTAAGTCGTCAAGCAGCCTGGGTGGAACGGCGGTGGTCCCAGGCAATGTGTTCGTCGTAGCGGGTGCGGTGGCGGAGGCAGCCGTGGAGGATGCCGACGAGGCGGTTGCCGAGGGCGCGGAGGGCTTGGTGGTGCAGGTCGCCGGCGTCGCGTCGCTGGTCGTAGAATTCGCGGACACCGGAGCTGGACGAGAGTGCGCAGAACGCCCATTGGTCAATGGCGTCGTAGAGGCGTCGGTTGCGGACGTGGCGGGCGAGCACGGCGCGTTTCTTGCCGGACGCGATCGTCAGCGGCGAGGTGCCGGCGTAGTTTCTGCGAGACTTGGCGGTGGTGTAGCGATCGGGGTCGTCCGAAGAATTCACCGAGCACCCGGGCGCCGAGCACAACACCAAGTCCTGGCAGGGAGCGGTAGATGTCGGCGTCCGGGTGTGCCTCAAAATGGTCGGCGAGGGTGGTCTCGAGTTCGGTGATCTGCCGGTTCAACTCGACGATGAGGGCGACTGCGGCGCTGGTGGTGGCGGCGAACGCGGCGACGACCGGCGCCGGCGCGGTCAGGTGCTGGGCCCGCAGTCCGGCCTGGATTTCGCGGGCCCGACTGTCGAGGTTGCGTTGCCGACCAGCCTTTTTGAGGGCGGAGCGGATCGCCGGCAGGGTCAGGTGCGCGGCCTCGGCGGGAGTCGAGGCGCGACCGAGTACGGCCAGGGTGTCGCGGTCGTGTAGGTCGTCGAACACCTCCAGCGCGGCCGGGTAGTACTCGCGCAGCGCCGAGCGCAGCGCGTTGGTCTGCCGGGTGCGGGACCAGATCAGGTTCTGGTGTCCGCGGGCGAGGACCTTGACCGCCTCCACGTCCGGGCTGTCTCCGGCGATCGGGCGGTGATTATGCCGGTCCGTGCGCACCAGGTCCGCGAGCAGCTTGGCGTCACCGGCATCGGACTTCGCCCCGGAGACGTGGTGGCGGTCGCGGTAGCGGGCGACCGCGAGCGGGTTGATCGCGTACACCCGATAGCAGGCGGCCGTCAGCGCCTGCACCCACAGGCCGCGGTCGGTTTCGATCCCGACCACGACCTGACTTGGGTCTTCGGCGTGGCAGGCTACCAGTTCGTGTAGCTGCCGGATGCCGGCCAGTCCTTCCGGGAGCCGCCGAGATGCCAGCCGTCGCCCGGTCTCGTCCATCAGATGTACGTCGTGATGTTGTTCGGCCCAGTCGTCGCCGATGAAGATCATTGATCACCGTCCCTTCCTTCGGTTGTCGCTCAACCTATTTCGAGCCTAAGGACACCCTGCGTCGACCTAATGGATCAGTGCTCGAAGCCCGGCACGACATCCCATCAGCGCTACAGGTGACCTCACCAACCGGCCGGGGCACGCTCTACAGTTAGGAATCGACCCTCACTCCCGGGTCTCGCGGTGCTCACCGGCCGGCGGCTCGGTGATCAGCTTCCCCCGCCCGATCCGTTATCTGTCGAAGGCTCGCTGATCGACTCCCATTAGGGTCTCGAGACTCGTGGCCAAATCTCATCTGGGATGGCCACTCAGTGGCCAGTTGGCCAATTGGGTGAGATTGCATTCGACGTGTGGCGTGGTTGGTCTCGAATCCGGCGATGGAATCTCACGGCGAGTGGCGGGCCGGTGGCGGATCCGCCATGGTGGTGAGACTCGCCCACTTCGACGTGATCCAGATCGTTCGGGGGGGCGTCTACCCAGCCGGGACGCGTGCAGCATCTGGCTGAATCGGGTAGTCGATTACTCGTGTTGGGACTGTTGGCCTGCCGATGCGGGACGCAGATCAAACTGGTTGCGAAAATGTGGTGACACGAGCGGACACGTCAAGGCACGATCACTGGCTCGGCGGAGCGTACGCCCACGCGCTTTGCGGAGGAGACACTGACCTCAAGGTTGGCGCCCTTCGAGGTGATCTTTCCCGCGACGTTAGTCGGAGCGGTGCCCGGTCGGTCGACGTCGGTCATCGCGAATGAGAACGCGGGACCGATCTGCTCGGCGGTCCCCGTATACACCGGCTCTCCGTCGGTGCGCACCACGTCGATGCGTGCCGAGTCGCCGAACGGTCTGGTGAACACCAGGTACTGAGGCGAGTTTGCGACGCGCGGGCCGAACCACCGACTGAGTATGGCAGCGACCCAGGGCCTCTCGAAGAAGTGGTCAAGTGCGGTGATAGAGCGGCCGAGCTCGCGGTTGACGAAGACGGTCCATTCCGCGCGTCCACATGTGAGCTCGTAGCTCTGGTCGCTGAATTCGATGCCGTACCTCGATCCGCTCAATGCTGCACGGTCCTTCGTGGTTTCCGCGGCAGACTTCATGCGTAGGGTGGGTGTGATCATGTGGTCGTCTTTGCCCGACTGCCGCTGGGCGCCTTTGACTTCGGGCAGGAACGGGCCATCCAGGCCGTCGCGGTAGGCGATGAGTGCACGGGCGAGTGTCAGCTGACGGCGGACGGCCGCGTGATGTGGTTCCTCCATGTTGTCGAATTGCCCCAGTACGGACGGTCCAGCACACATGCCCAACCCGACCAGCGCAACCTGTTGTATCCGAGGATCGCGGTCATTGATCAGCGAAGTGAGCACACGCTCCGCCTCGGGTGTGGCGAGGCGACCGAGCTCATTGGCGGCGTTGACACGCTCGGCAATCGACGCGCTAGGTTCGCCAACGATACGGTCGAGGATCGGCACCGAAAGCTCTGGTGGAACAGAAGATGCCAATACCTGGATCGCGCGATGCGGGTTCACTGGCTCGTCGAACGCGCGGCTGCGGGTGATGATGGCGACGAGCTTGTCCACCTCCACGGGTGAGATGAGACCAACGACCGGGGGGCGCTCGTCGCAACGAGGAGCCAAGAGTTCGCGGAGGTTCGGTGTGAGGCGGTCTAAGGGGTCGTGGTTTTTCTCGATGGCCATCATCGCTCCTCAGCGGGATCGGCGAACCAACCGGGCACGGAGTGTATGGCGGGTCGTGAACTCGCGCATCAGAACACACCAACCTTACTGACGCTGCAGTGTGAGCGCATTCGCTCTCCTTGCCTGGCGGTGATGTCCGTGCTGGTGTTGAAGCTCGATTTGTTCATCATGTTGGTGGCTGGCCCCGAGTGCTCGAGACCGAGGTAGTGGCCGACCTCGTGGCCGAGGAGTATCCCGGTGATACGACGAGGAAGAGAGAGTTCGAGGACCGCGCCGGTCCACTCGAACTTTTCGTTCTTGTCGCACGGCCCCCGGACGGCCGAACGGCCCGCAGTGTCGCCAGCCCAGGTCTGCACCAGGAATAGGTCGATGCCTCCGTCTGGACCTGAAAAGTCGGCGGTGAGCCAGCCAGCAAACGTTCGGCTGTAAATGTCGATATACGCTGGGTTAGCCTCGGCCAGGGGGATACGCATCCATTTGATGCGCCGGATCCCCAGATCGACCTGGGCGTACAGGTCACGGGCGACTTGGAGAGCGTATTGGGCCGTGGTGACTTCGTCGCGGCTGACTACGCCGGAGAAGTCGTTTTCGTGCCCGACGAGAAACACTACGAGATCGGTTGCGTCGCCAGAGATCGTCTGGAGGTGACGTTTCAGCGACCGCGTCGTCGGTTGGCCGGTGCCGGGAAGCGTGTCGTCGGCGTCCAGCGTGCCGAACAAGGAGCCGTCTGTGTCGCGGAATATGTACCCGTACACGTCGGTGTTGACAGAAAGGTTGCCGGTCCTACCGAGGGCGGTTTCGGCAATTTCGCGCACGCTAAGAGTTGCCATCGTCACCTACTGCTGTGTCAGGAGCACGGGGATGAGCCCTGTGCCGCGCGATAACGACGCCAGGGCCTTGCCGACTATTGCACCGATCGCAGAGGGCGGGTCATCGACGCGCATCGCGTGGCCCATGGTCGTTGATGTGGTGAGCAGATCGCCGGGGACGATGGCGCCGTGGACCGCGTCAGCCATGCAGTACACCCGGCCGACGAGTGCCACTGGTACACGGTGCTCGCCAGGACGAGAACCGAGCCGAAGCGCCGGCTGCAAGTCACCTGCGCCGGAGGCCACACCGATGACCCGGCGGTCGAGCGCCTTGCTGGCAGGGGCGACCTCGTCGGGACCGACCGCCACCAGTACAGAGCCAGGTTCGACCGGAACCGTTGAATTCAACTCTTCAGCCAGGTCGGCTCCCATCAGCCGAATGTCACCGTTGTTTCCATCGAGATGGATGCGGTCGACCTCAGCGTCATCGGTGACAAAGATGTTTCCACCCTTCCCTGCTACGCCGATGCGAAGACTGGCGTCTTTGCTATCCATGTCGAGCACGGGCCGCCCGGACTCGTCGCGGACCCAAAGGTCTCCTGCATTCCCGGTAACACCAACGGTCAACAGGGCGCTTTCGCCTCGCATACTGATCGTGTTGGCGCCGGAACTGCCGCGGACGAAGATGTCGCCGTCGTTTCCGTTTGTGCCGACCGTCAGCGTTGCCTCGAATCCGTTCACAACGTGAACGTCCCTCCCAGACACGTCACGGACACGGATGTCCCCCCCATTTCCCGATCTGCCGACAAGGACTGTAGCGTCGCGGCCAGAAAGCCCTATCGCCTGGCCACCGTTGCCGTCCAAGAGCAGAACCGCCCCGGGTGCCTCGTCTGCGCCGACGGTCAGGAATACATTGCGGCCACCGAACAATTCGAAGAATCGCAACTGGAAGAGTTCGGCGACGGTACCAGCGATCTCCCTACGGATTATGAGGTTGCCGTCCTGGTCAAACCTGCCGATCTCATTCCCGGCGCCATCCTTGAGGATGAGCTTGTGGTCCTCGATAATGACGTCTTCCCTGAAGCTAGCCATCCCATCCTCCCCGCTCCGATGGATGTGCTCAACCACTCCAAGCATGTACTTCCCGCTGTTTCACCGCAAGATCAGGTTTGGGCGTGGCCAGGGTTTATTCGGAGGTGGTGCTCGCCGATGGCGGCGTGTCCGGTGCGGGTGTCGACCAGCGCCTTGACGAGGGGTGGACAGCGGTTCGGGCGGCACGACGGACTGGCGACCGGTACAGGTGGCCCCCGTCCGGTCCGGTGGTGACGTGGCCGGTGGTCAGGCGCGAGAGTGTCCGTTCGCCGTTCCCATCGCCAGGCTTGGCCCACCGGGCGTAGCCGTCGGCGGAAGAAATGCCAGGGAATTGAGACAGAACGTGGTGGCCATACCGTGAGGTAGACGATAAACGCGCAGGTCGCAGCGTCTCGAAATGCCACCGGCCGCGACATCCTACAGGAGCTCGATTCGGGGGACACCGCAGGTGGCCTGGTAACCGCCACAGGCGGATACATCGCAACGCAACCCGGCTCCCACACACTAACCAGCAGCCGTGGTCGATCAGTTCGTGTGGGTGAAGAGGTCGTCCGGTCGATCAGTCCGGCTGCGTGCGGCGCCGCGCCTGGCGACGGGCGTGGCGGGCCATAAGATGCGCTCTGTTCTTCTCGCCGCGGAAGATCTCACGGTTCACAGCCTGCTCGATCATTCCCGGGGCCTCGAGCACACGCTGCGCGGCCAGACGCATCAACTCGGCGCGGTCGGACCCCACCTGTGCGGCCAAGGCGTCGAGCCTGTCCCGCAGCGGGGCGTCGAAGTGCACATTCACCCTGGCGGAAAAGATTTCGGGCCGAAGATCGCGCACCGGTGCAATGTTCTCCAGGTCTGCGGAGAGGTCACCCGGCTTCTCGAGCAGGCGCCGAAGAGCAACCCGAAGAAGCGCGGTGCCCAGCTTGTCCCCATGTCGGCCGGCGAGGCGCCAGATCTGTTGCCTGCTGGACGGGTTGACCATGACCTCGACCTTGTCGGACAGTCCGGTCCGCTCCGCCTCGCGGAGCATCGGATGTTTGTAGCGGCCGGGGGTTTCCAGGAATCGGTGCAGGGCAATCCGCATGAGTGCGCTGACCGTGGTGTCGTACTCGGCGGCCAGCGCCGTGAACTTCTGCGCGGTGTCCGGTTCCAGCTTGAGCGTGAGCATGACCAGCGGAATCGCCCGCCGGACTGCCGAGAGTCGCCGCAACTCCCCGGTCGCGGAGAAGCGTTGTCGCTCGCAGAATTGCACGCGCCGCTCGATATCGTCCGGTAGGGCTCTGTCGAGGATGTCGAAGCCGAGCTTCTTCAGCGCCCATCCGACCCCGGCAGTGTGCCGGCCGGGAAGGTTCGTGGAACGAAATTGCCTGGCATCGTCCGGCACGGCCGAGTGCATCTCCTCACGACAGTCCTGCGGCAGCGCATCGAGGATGCGCAGCATGCACGCGCCGAGCACGGTAGATGTCGGACAGCTCAGAGTGGGACGATGCTCGACAGTCTGAATTGCGACGTACACGCTGACCATCCGCACGAAATATGCCTCGACCAGGGGGAAGATCTCGTCCCACCATTCGACTGTGTCGGCCGCCGTGCCGCAGAACAGGTCGTAGAGGGGGCTGTCGTCGAGGATGCGGACCGCGGCCGCAGCCGAATCGTCGAGCGCGTCGAGGATCAGGCGGGTGTGCTCTTTGACCTCGCACTTGTCGCACGGGTGGGCGAGCACACGAAAGGTGGTTTCGCTGGGCCGAAGTCTGCGGTGACCGCAACTGTGCACGATGCAGCCAGGGGCGATGCAGTACAGGCAGGCGTTGGGGTTCCCCTTCTTCCACGTCGCGTGCGATCGCCGTTGCAGCGGTGTATCGCGCCACTCGTGACCGACGGGGCATCGCCACCACAGCATCTCCTGGGACGAGTTCGGGATCGAATCGAGATCGACCCCGACATTGCGGTTCGGATGTAGTTGGCGAAACAACTCTGGGTGCTCATCTTTGAAACGCACACGCCCCCCTCAAGGCTCACCATCGGTAATCAGCCCCTCTGTTCTATCAAGGCCTCATGCGCCACCGTCCGAGACGCTCGCGCACATCCGAAGGTGGGAGCACTTCGCCGTATCGCGGCGGGCGTGGACGGGTGTCCTTCACCACGTCATTCCGGAGACGATCATCGGTCGGCGACGATCACCGGCCCCGCCGGCCATCGATTCAGGATTGTGGATCACCCGTAGCCGAGGCCGATGTTTATCCACAGGAGCATCACCAGGCTGGTTTGAACGCTGGACGCCCGCGTGATTCAGTTGCCGTCACCGAACTTCGAGAGGCAGGTGAGCGATGCATGCGTTCGCGGACGAGTCACGTCGCGGTGACTACCTTGTCTGCGCGGCGACGATCGCTCCCGCCGATCTGGCCGAGGCCCGTAAGGCACTCAAGGCGTTGCGTGCCCCGAGGGCTGCACGGATCCACATGTCACACGACAGTCGCAGAGCGCACGAAATCATCCGTGGGGTCGTTGCGCTCGATGTGCAGGCGCACCTGTATGTCGCGCGGCTGCACGGCCGCCCGGAGCGCCGTGCCCGCGACGAGGCCCTTGCTGCGATGGTCTCCGACCTCGACACGATGGGTGTCCGTCAGCTCTGGCTCGAATCCTGCGATCAGGATCGACAGGACCGGCACGTCATCCGGGCGGCGCTGATGGCCTCGAGTGGACCGGGGTTCCCCTTCCGGCACGCGGTACCGACGAGCGAGCCGATGCTCTGGGTTCCTGACGTAATCGCCTGGGCGTGGGGGAAGGGTGGACATCACCGAAAGGCCGTGGCCGACATCATTGAAGTGCATACCCTGCCCTAGATACGCAAAACCCGGGCGACTCACCGTCCGGAGAGCTCCCGGGTCCACTTCCCACGAACGCTATGCCGTGGGCACGTCCAGTATCGGGTCGCGGACACTTCCGCGTCAAGCGACGACCGCGGCGGCGTTGTCACCTAGCCGCCGATCGCGACCGCACTGGCGCACCCCAACCGGTCCAGAGGGACGAACGGCGCGCATCGGTCCTCCTCGGGATCGGGGCGGACGATGCCGCGTCGGTCCGCTACTCGTCCGATGCTGGCGGCGGGGACGCGGCCCGGAGCTGCTCGAGCGTCAGTGACACCACGGTCCTGCGGACCACGCCGAGCCCTGACCGGGCCACGGGGAGCGCCTCGAAGGCAGTCGACATGCCCAGCGCCCACGGCGCCGACTCGACCGGGGTCAGCCCACACCGCCCGAAATGGTCCGCCAGCCGGCCGATGGCACTGTCGAGCGCGGTGATCTGCGCCGAGCCCGCGTCAGGCTCTGAATCGACGCCGGTGTCGGGATCGGGGTCGGGGTCGAGGACCGGGTAGGGCCACATCAGCACCATCCCGGTGGGCAGCATCCGATGAATCGTCTCAGCCACCAGCCACAGACCCAGATCGTGGCCCCGCAGCGGTTCGGTGACGAACGCGATATTCGGGATCAGGACCGCCTCGGTGACGACGGTCATAGTCTCGAACTGTTCCTCGACCTGCTCGGCGAGTTGATTGCCGTCGAACAACCCGGCCAGCATCTCACGATCACCATCGAACTGGTCCAGGCACAACGCGATCGGATCCTCGGTCCCGAGACGGATCACCATGAAGTCGAGTGAACCGGCGACAACGTCGTCGGCGTCGTCGATGTCCACCGTCATCACCAGTTCGGCGAACCAGTCCAGGCACGCGTCGAGGTCGCTGTGGCCCACACTCCGAAACCGCACCCGCGGCGCAAACAGCTCGACCGTGCCCTGGCCCTCTTCTTCGGCCAGGTCCGCCAACGCGGCCAACGACAGTGACACCAGAAGACCCCCTTCATCGGGCGTACCGAGTCCGAACCCTGCCACTAGCGCGCATCACCGAGCCGTGGCACCGAGCCGCGCCCACGGAGCCCCACCGCGACCGGGTGCCGCGTACGGCGGCAACTGCTTGACGTCTGGAGTCTATTCTCCGATCACCTCCTCACGGACCGCCAAAGCCACGCGCCAAATATGCTGGTAAAAGCACCTTTCCGAAGCGCCGATAATCAACCTTATGTCAACTAGTAAGTTGGTTATTCGCATGACCTGCGAATACGACCACCTGCGGTATGGCGCTGTCCTCAAGCCATGATTGCCAATGCTGAAAGGTTCGTCGCTGCTGGCAGCGTGGGCACTTCCGCAACGCGTCGCTAACTGTATCCCGAACTCTTCCTCAGAACGCCTTGACCTGTGGCTTCATGATTCCCCGCCGCTTCGGCCGGTGTGCTGTCGGTTCGACATTCAGAACAGTCCCATCGAGATGCTCCTCGGCCGGCGCGGCCCGATGCGGCCCCCGTTCAACGTGGTGATCTCCAACGTCGCCGGACCCAAAACACCGTTGTACTGGAACGGCGCCCGCCTCGACGCCCTGTTCCCGCTGTCGATCCCCACCACCGGCCAAGCCCTGAACATCACCGCCACGAGCAGCGACGACCGGATCGCGTTCGGGCTCACCGGGTGCCGTGCCGCCGTGCCGGACCTGCACCCGATGCTCGGACACCTGGCCGACGAACTCGACGCCCTCGAAACCGTCGTCGGCCTGTAAAACCCGCACCGCACCACAACTATCAGACCCCGGACCCGGAAATGACCCGCATGCGCACCCACCAGACACCCCTGACCGACGAACCGGCGACCTCGCGCATGCGGTCCGGGACGTCGATCACCCTCGGCGCCGCGGCCGCGGCGTCCGCACCCGCCTGGGCGGTGACCGGCTCCCTGCTCCTCGGCGCCCTGGCCGCGGTAGTTGCCCTGGTCTGCGTCGCCGGCGCCACCGTCATGATCTGACCAGCGCAATCCCAATCCAAGGACCCGAGAAGGGAAAACTTACTGATGCCCGCCACGACATCGACACCTGCTACCGCCCCGGCGCACATCACTGCGCGTACGGGCGCGATCAGTACCGCGGAGATCAAGGCCCGCATCGAGGCGATGTTCGCCCCCCATGAGTCCGAGCGGCCGGGGGGATCGCTGTGACTACCGCAATCGTGCGGGTGAGTGTGCTGGCCGGAGTCCTCGGCGGCGGCGCCGCTGTCCTGCAGGCACTCCTCGGGCGGCTCGGCACCCGCCGCACCCGTGGTGTCCCGTTCCACCCGAACGGCTGATCGCCCGGGCACGCGCCGGCAACACCATCACATCTGCGGTGGGTGGGGAGCAACGATGCGTCTGGATTCGGTGCCGGTGGCGCTGGCGCGCCTGAACTACCGGGTGCTGCGTGTCCCGCTGCAGGTGATCGAAGACCGCGGGATGTCCCGGATCGACGAGCAGTCGCCGACCCGGCTGGCCTTCGAGCATTTCCTGATCGACTGCGATCGGGCCGCCGCGCACCTGCTCGGTGACGAGAGGGCCGCCGCCCGCGCCGCCGCCCTGCGCAACCGCACCCTCACCGTCCGGTTCGCCATCGCCCAGCGGATCCACCGCGACCGGCTGATTCTGCTCGATCAACAACGAGCCCGGTTCCACGAACGCCGCCGCCACCGAGGTGGCCACCGGCCCACGTAGCTTTCAGCGACCACAGGTTGCGGCACATTCCCGGCCGTGCCGTGCCGGGTGCCGTCAGGCGTCCGGCTGTCCGTCGACGTCAACGGTGCGATGCTCTGAAGGACAGCTGCACCGAAGAGATGGTCCTCGATGAACTTCAGTGCCTCACCGAGTCTGTGGTTCTCGTCGGTGCGCAGATCCGCGGGGAACGTCGGCCGTGAAGAACCCCGGGGTCCGTAGCCCCAGGATGCGACGGCCGTGCACCGCGATTGCGAGATGGTCGGCATCGAGAGCGCCGAGGACGAGGCTGGTTATCACGGCATGATCATCTCAGGGTTACCCGTGCGGTGACATCCGGACTGCACCGGCGCGGTCCCATCGGTTGTGGATGCTCAATCCCCGCCACGGCAGTGTTGTGATGTGGTGCGTTCACGACATCGCGGTCCGATATCCGCGAGGCGAGTGAGCGCCGGACCGCACACCCGGCGGCGCGTACATCGGGTCCATCCGGCCGCGGCCGGGTGGACCCGTTCGAGTCCGTCGTTCGGCTCGTGCCGGCCTGACGTTTCGGTCGATCAGAGGGTGATCTGTGTCGAGGCCTGTGCGGGTTTCGCCGGGTTGCTGTTCTCCCACAGGAAGGTGTATGCGCCGGGGGTCGGTTCGTCCATGACGAACACGATCCACTCGCCTTCGATCTTGCTCGTCGAGTAAACGTTCTCGGCGATGAATCCGCCGCGATCGTCGCCGCGGCCGGACTGACCGTCCGGTCCTGTCAGCTCGAAGTCGCCGGGGTTGACATCAGAGAATCCGCCGGTCGAGCAGCGCCCGCAATTTGCGTTGATCTTGACCCAGACCTCGTGCTTGTCCTTCTCACCGGGCTGGTAGCTCGGCCAGAGGAACGCCTCGTCCAGGGTGATCTCCATGTCGGTGCCGAATGTCATCCCGACCGGGATGCCCCTCGGCTCGATGCTCTCGACGCTGTCGTGTTCGGCGAGCGGGATTCGGGTCTGATTCGCGTCGGCCTGGCCGTAAACGAGGACGACACTGTCGACGACGTCGTCGACGTCGGGTGCGTCCGACGGGCTCTTCAGGGAGGCGGACGCCGTGCCGGAGGCTTCCCCGCCGCCCGCGATCTCGGGACTGTCGAAGGACAGCTTGACCACCGCGCCATCGACCTCGAGGTAGGCCTTGTCGGTGGGGGTGTGGCTGACTCCGACCAGGTTCTTGTAGTTCAAGTCGAAATCGAGTGTCGCCGAGTCATCGTCCGAGTTCGCGGTCACCTTGTGGACGGTGATCTCGAAGCCATCGTGCCACCCGATCTTGTCGATCTCGCGCTCGAATGCCGACTGGCTATCTTCCGACGTGGGCTCGGCGGCCGAGGCCAGTGCGGGAAGGAGGAGGGCTGCGGGTACGACAGCACCGATCAGAAGAGCCGAACGAAGGGAGGTGGGCCTCATGGTGAGTCTTTCTTTGAGGGGGTGGCAGCGATCCGTGCCGATCAACGCCTACTAGCTTCTCCCGGACACGCAGTGGGAATCGTCGACCGGGGGGTGGAAGTTCCTCACCCCCATGGAATTCGTGCACCCGCTCCATGCGCATCCACGACCGACCTGGCCGACTCCTCCGGCCCGCACACCCGGCTGAGCTCGGCATGGACGAACACTCCGATCAGACACCGACTTCCACCTCAGGGCCAGCGGAGGCCCCTCCTCGGCACCGCTCCCCTGTCGAGCTCGTGCCGATCGTTCCTCCTGTCGATCTCATAGCAAGGCGGTGGATCGTCTACGAACCGCCGGATGCCCTGTGCGGTCCCGTTGACGGTGTTGCCGTACCGAAATCGGCACTACACCAATTTGTTTGGAGATCCGTCTTGTGTCGGGCGAAGGGAGTGTGTGTCAACGGGTTCGGTGCCGCCCGTGACACAACAGCGCCGGGCGTGCCGTATCGATGCCCTGAGGAGGGGTGAGGAACTTCAGACCTGCCGTGGATATCAATTCGCTTCCTTTCGCGGGAATCTTGTCGGGACAGCAAAACCGGCAAGCAACACAAGGAGTTTCACATGTCGAACATCAAGAAGCGCACCATCACGGCGATTGCCATTGCAGCCTTCGCGCTGTCTGCAGGTGCGGGAATCGCGTCCGCCGAACCGGCGGCGCCCGGCGGTGCGGGGGGCAGCGCTCCCGGTGCACCCGGTGTCGGTGCACCGGGTGTCGGCGCCCCCGGTACGGGCGGCGACGCGCAGAGCAACGCCGAGAGCGGCGACGCCAATGCTGGTGACGGTGGTGCCGGTGCCCCTGGAATTTCCTTCGGCGGTCCGACCATCGGGCTGAACAACGGCGGCGGCAACGGCAACAGCGAGGTGGGCAGCGGCGGCGACGGCGGCAACGCACGTTCCGGGGACGCCACCACGGGCCCGACCACCGGCGGCGGCGGGTTCGGCGGCTGGGGCCTCGGAGGCGACGGTGCGGGCGGCAACGGTGGAGTGGCCCCCGGAGGCGACGGCGGCACGATCAAGCAGGCACCTGCGCAGGGCGGCGGCCCCGGCCCCTGCTTCATCCCGATTCCGTTCGTCTGCTGAGCGCGATCTCCTGCCCGGAAGGGATCGCGAACTCCACAGGGCCGACCCACGCAGACACGGGCCGGCCCGGTGGGGCCACATGCGCGCAGGGACCTGCGGCGAGTCCTTCCACCCGAGAACACCGGGTTATCGAGGACATCGGGACAGTGGTGCGCTGCCCGCTCCGACTCCGTCACCGTCGATCACACCGCACGGCACGGCGACGAATCACCCCGAAGACGCTGTGTCGAAACTTCCCCTTCCGCATCGACCACTCCTGCGGCCACCACCACCGGGATCATCTTTCGTCCAAATCCTCGAGCCCGCGTCGACGCGCGCCACAGCGCGACCGGCCGGTAACAGGTGGGTGGGACGGACCAGTGCCGCTCCCCGTCGCCGCAGACCCCCTACTTCCCGACCCGCCCGGGCGCCCAATCGAAGGACTTCCTCGGGATCGGCGGTGAGCCCAGGCGCCGAAGGCCTGACCTCGGCGATATCCGAACCGATTCGAGGCGCCCTAGACCTCTCACGACCTCATCACGCAAGGAGTTTGACCATGTCGAACACTCTGAAATTCGCTGTCCCACTGATCGCCTTCACCGCAGTTGCCCTGTCCGTCGGCGGGGGAATCGCCGGCGCGGCAACCGCCGACACCGGCCCGCGGGAGAGCCACAGCTGGGAAGAGCCGCAAGAAGCTACCGCACCCGAGCCCACGGCTGCGCCGCCCGCACCGACCATCTCCGTCACCATCCCCGGTGTTTCCCTCCCCGGGATCACCGTCGGCGGTGTCGGTGTCGGCACCGACGGGATCACCTTCCCGGGCCCCACCATCGGCCTGCCCGATCCCCCGGCGATCCCGTAACCGCTCCATCCACTGTGCGACAAACTCTTTCATCCTCGGGTGGATACCGCGATCCGCGGCGACAGTCCCACTTCCCCCGTTCACCTGGCTGCGGCGAGGACCAGACGGCCGGCATCGGGCCCTCGCTCTCCGGGCAGATTCGTGGCTCGCGGCTGGCTCCACGGATGGGCTCGCCGGGGGATGGATCGGTCCCGGGCGATGCGGTCCGCGGGTACGAGCATTACCGCTGGTCGGTGGTGGTCCCCGCGGATCTGGTGTTGCGGTGGGTCCGGCGGTAACGGCGTCGACGGCCGATGCGGGCGGCGCCGATGGCGGCCGCGGCCCCGGCTCCCGCCGCGATTGCCGCACAGGCCACCACGGTGGTGGTGGTCGGTGGGCGGGCGGTGAGAATCCAGAGGGCGCCGACGATCACGGCGCCGATTACACCGGCGGTGACGGTGGCACCGATGATTCCGGTGATCCGGCCCCGGCCCCGGCGCAGCGAGCGCAGGAACGATTCGAGGTAGGCCACGGCGAACAGGGCCAGAGCGGCGAGTCCGACGGCGGCCGCGGTGGTGGTCGCCGGCTGGGTGGTGCGGACCGGGAACGTCCACGTTTCAATCACCTGGCCGGCCTGGAGCAGGGTCAGTGTTCCGGTGAGGGTTCCGGCCACGAAGTATTGTCCGCCGAGTGGGGGCAGGGTCGCGGCCGCGGCACCGCCCTGGTTGATCAGGGGTGCGGCGGCGGTGTTCTTGACCGGGATGTCGAGGACGTCGAGGGCCAGGGTCGCGGCGTCGGCGAGTCCGGCTCCCGCCACCGTCACCGGTATCGGCGCGGTCAGATCGAGGGGGACGGGCGCACCGCCGGCCGGGTCCGCGCCGGCGACGGTGACGGCGCCGATCGGGGGCACATCGATCGGGGGCGCACCGAGACCGAGCAAGGCCACCAGAACGGTGATGGCCGCGAGGGCGGCGGCGATGAGCAGCGGAATGCGGGGGGAGGGGAGCTTCACGACCGTGCGGACGTTGACGAGGTCGGCGCCGGAGACGTCGGCCAGGCGGGCGCCGCGGGCGTGGACGGTGATCGACGGGCGCACCGTCGGCGGTGGCTCGGTGGCACGCGACCCGGGAGCCGTCACGTCGGGTGAGGCGGTCGGCCCGGTGGCCGCGGTCGGTGCCGTCGGATCGGCGGTTGCAGCCGGGTCCGCCCGGTGCGATTCGGTTCCGGGAGAGCCCGTGACAGGCCGCCGGGGTGCGGCGTGGGGGCGGGTCAGCGGCAACGGGGGATGCTCGTCGCCGTCGGTCATAGTCGGGGTGTGCGGGGGGCCGAGACCGGTGGCCGAGACGATGGTGTCGGCACCCATCACCGGGATGCCCTCGGTGGTCAGCCACCCCGGACCCCACCGTCCGGTCGAGGCGCAGGCCAGCGCGATCCCGAAGGCCTCGGCGGACGGGTAGCGCAGGGTCGGGTCCGTCGCGAGTCCGCGCATCACCACGCCGGCGATCGAGTCGGGGACCGCGGGCGCGGTCTCCTGCAGCGGGGTGGGGTCATCGAAGGCATGCATGAACAGCAACGCCATCGCGTCGTCGGCTGGTGGGAACGGCAGTTCCCCGGCGAGGAGTTCGTAGAGCATGGTGGCGAGGGCGTAGACGTCGGTGGCGGGGGTGAGCTCGCCGCCGCGGGCCTGTTCCGGCGCGATGTAGGACGGGGTGCCGAGGACATCGCCCGCCTTGGTCGCCAGGGTTTCGTTGCCGCCGATGACCTTGGCGATACCGAAGTCGGTCACCTTGATCGCCCCCGACGCGGCGAACAACAGGTTCTCGGGTTTGATGTCGCGGTGCAGAATGGACCGGTTGTGGGCGGCGGTCAGCCCGGCGGCGCAGGCCAGGGCCACCGCGACGGCGGCATGCGCGTTGAATCCGGTGCGGGTGAACCGGTTCCATACGGTGCCGCCGGGGAGCAGCTCCATGACCAGCAGGCACAGGCCGTCGTGTTCGACGAAGTCGTAGACCGGCACCACGTGCGGGTGGTCGAGGGAGGCGAGCAGCCGGCCCTCGGCGGTGAACCGTCGCCGGATGCCCGGGTCGGTGGCGAAGGCGGGCGGGAGTTGTTTGATCGCGACCGGACGTCCGAGGGCGCGGTGTTGTCCGGCGAGCACGACTCCCCATCCGCCGTGGCCGAGTTCGCCGCCCACCTCGTACGCGGGGAGGGCGTCGGCAACACGATCGATGTCGGTTTCCATGTTCCGGTCAGGGGGTGGTTCGGTCGGTGAAGGGGCGGGTGTCCGGCGGCCGCACCGAGGCAGGGGTGCTCGGCGAGAACCGGTCGGTGGGATCTTCACCGATCCGCCCGATCCGCCCGGTCCGTTCGTCCTCGTCCATGACGTCTTCGTCCTCGTCCATCTCGTCGCCGAAGTCCTCGTCCACGTCTTCCGCCGTGTCCGGGGTCGGGGTGAGATAGCCGAGCACGAAGAAGCCGGCCGCGAACCCGCCGGCGAGGAGCAGCCACCGATCCAGGGTCGGCACCCACACCCGGGTCGCCGACAGGGTGAAGGCCAGCACCAGCCCGATCCCGATGCCCGGGGTGAGCATCCGCAGGCCGCGCCGCCACCGGTTCTCGTGCAGCCGGCGCCGGGCGATGCCGAGAGCGGCGTCGAGTACCGCCAGCGCGGTCAGGATTGCCAGGGCGAGCCCGAACAGCCCGTACACCGACACCAGCGAGCCGCGCACGTCGGTGACGGTGGCCGTCTCGGCGAGGACGGCACCGTCCCCGTCGATGACGGTGACCGTCCCGTTGATCAGGCCGGTGGCCTGACCGTCGAGGCCGGACGGGTCGAGTTCGAAGTCGAGGGTCTGGGTCTGTCCCGGTTCCACGGTCAGGCCGACCGCGGTGTGATACGAGAAGAAGGTCAACCCGAGGACATGACCGGACACGTCGACGGCACCGACGGTGACAAGATCTGCGGTGTTGTTGGTGAGTGTCATCTGGACGCGGGCCGGACTGTGCGGGTCGAGGCGAATCGGGTTGGTCGGGCCAGCCGAGGCAGCGTCCTGACCGTTGACGGTCACCGACATCTGAACTGGCTCGGCTGCGCCGGCGCCGGGAGCGGCGAAGACCGCTGCGCCGAGCGCCACCGCGACCGCAACGAGCCACCGGGCGATCATGACCGCTCCCCACGATCTGACTGGGGCTCCTCGAGATCCGACTGGGGCTCCTCGCGGTACGACTGGGGTGCGAGCAGGCGGCGCCGGTAGATCAGCAGGCCGATGAGGAGGAAGAAGACGATCACCACCGAGGTGGCGGTCGATCCGGTGGCCTGACTGACCAACACGATATCCAGTGGCGCGGTCAGGACCGGCCCGCATTCGGCGGACACCTCATGGCGCCCGATGTCGGCGACAACCGGGCTGACCGGGGCCTCGAATGCGCCGGCCGCATCGGCCTGTGTTTCGCCCGCCCTGACGCCCTCCACAGACAGGGCCACCCCGGCGCCCGGGGGGCATCCCGAACCCGAGGCCGTCACCAGGGCGCCCGGGGCCACCGCCGGATCACTGAGCTCGAGGCCCTGTTGCACTGGTAGTGGTTGCGCGGTACCGGGGATCAGCTCGGGAACCGCCGGTAAGGAGATCTCGGGAATCGGCACGATCGATCCAGGAACAGGGGCTACCGGTTCTGTCTCCCGCGACGGCGCGCACAACGCACTATCTCTGCATACAGTCTCCGGCGGTACGTCCAGAATCGGGTCGTCGGTGCAGATCGGGGGGCATCCCTCAGGCGCAGGCGGTACCTCCAGAATCGGGTCGTCGCAGATCGGAGGGCACCCCTCAGGCGCAGGCGGTACCTCCAGAATCGGGTCGTCGCAGATCGGAGGGCACCCCTCAGGCGCAGGCGGTACCTCCAGAATCGGGTCGTCGCAGATCGGAGGGCACCCCTCAGGCGCAGGCGGTACCT
>NZ_WXYH01000287.1:0-42904 GCF_009872365.1 Rhodococcus sp. T7 | reverse complement strand
GCAGATCGGAGGGCACCCCTCAGGCGCAGGCGGTACCTCCAGAATCGGGTCGTCGCAGATCGGAGGGCACCCCTCAGGCGCAGGCGGTACCTCCAGAATCCCCGGATCGGAACAGCTCACCCCTCCGGGGACACAGATCGGCTGTTGATGGTCGGCAGCAGGGTACGGTGCCGGGTCGAGACTCTCCCCCAACCCTGGGACAGGAAGCTGGGGCATCGTCGGCCACGGCGCGACGGGTTGTTGCCGCACAACATCGGCGGCCACCGAGTGTGGCACCGCGACCGCAAGCGGGGGCCCCGAGAGAAACCCGAAAAACCCGAGAGCGCACACGACCACAAGGGTGGACATCACCATGACCGCCCGCCGCCAGCGGGTAGGTCGGGGCATCTGCCCCACCCCCTCGGGTGCGCGTTCGGTACTTTCAGTCTGCGCCGGTGCTGCGCGCTGGGGCAATACCCGACGCGCACCGAGTTCCTGGCGGACGTGGCGGGTGTGGTGACGGGTTCGCGGCATGGCATCTTCTCGGGTCGAAGTGGTCGACCTTCAGTGTGATGCGCTGGCCGCGGACGAATCATCACCCGCCGGGTGGACCCTTATCACCCCTCGTCGGAAATCGGCACGCCGGTTCGGGTGGGAACCGCACCGCCGACCATGGTGCCGCGCCGACCTGCGGAATTAGACTGGCAACAGGGCGAAGCCTCCGACCGAAAGTCGTGTGCCCGAAATTGCGGGGAGGACGGCTATGAACGCACTGAGCGAACCGACTCTCTGCTATCTCGATGGCGGATACGGCACCCGCGAATTCGTGCTGTCCGTGGACGCACCACGGATCACCGTGGGCCGCTCGGAGAAGGCCGATATCGCGTTGCCCTCGGATCCGAACGTGTCGCGGCTGCACGCCACCATCGAATGGATCGGATCCTACTGGACGGTGACCGACGACGGACTTTCCCGCAACGGCACCTTCGTCAACGGCGACCGCCTCAGTGGGCGCCGACGACTCCACGCCGGTGACGTCATCCGAATCGGATCCTCGTCACTGACCTTCCGCACCTTCATTGCGGCCAGCGGGGAGATGACCGGCACCGCCGACGCCCTGCCCACCCGCGCCGCTCTGACCCCGGCGCAATTCGCGGTCCTGGTGGAGCTGTGCCGGCCCTACAAGAACGACGCAGCCTATGCCCATCCCGCCTCGAACCAGGAGATCGCCGACCACCTCTTCTTGACGGTCGACACGATCAAATGCCATCTCCGCGTTCTCTTCTCGAAGTTCGGTCTCGAGGATCTGCCGAACAACCAGAAGCGCATGCAACTCGTCGCCCGCGCCCGACACAGTGGCATCATCACCACCAGCGATCTGTGAATCCGAGAAAAATCCCTCGACCTTCCGGCTCTCCGGCTCTCCCCGCTCCGTCCGGGGCCGTCACCAATCGGTGCACCGGGAGCCGCGCCGCAGCACCACTAAATGCTGAGGTTGCGGTAGTACGCGCCGAAAACAGGCGCTATAACTGGGTACGCTCTCCGAGGTGGGGATTCGGGGTTCTCGCTGGAGGTGCTGATCAACGAGAACCGACTGCACCTGCTCGGCCTATGGCCCAGGCGTCCACCCCTGGCCCTGTACACACAAGATCGGAATGCCTTCCGGCGTTTGTGAGGCCCTGTCGGTCGAGGGGTCGCATGGTTCGCCAATGTTGTGGACACCGACGATGTCGGCGATGACCCACTCTCCGTCCGGGTAGTAGTCGCGGGAGTAGACGCAGACGATGTCCTCGCCGGTGTTCACGTCGACTCCGACCCGATTTCCTGAGCACCGCTGACCTGTTGCTCCAGGGATGGGTTCGGGCTGAGCTACATCAGAGACGTATGCGACCGTTACGCCGCTGCTGATGGCTGCCGGTGGAGTGGCTGACGCGATGCCGGACCCGAAGGCAATCAGGGGCACGATCGCGGTCGATGCAACGGACGCCGCGCGCAAAAATCTGTTATTCATTGTGTCACTTACTAGTTCATGTACCGGCCTGAGTGCCGAGCGCTGTGGTGGACTTGTTGTGATAACTATTTGCGGGGTATCTCCCGCTCTGTGTACACAATTCTCATCCCTGATACCCGGCGAAACCATCCTCACCAGGGTGGACACGCATCACCCCGGATGATCCTTCTGACGGGCAGCCCGGATTGCCGGAGCCAATACTCAAGTTTCGTGCCAGGAATGCCCGAGGTCAGCGACGGGTTTTCCCGACTCTTTTCCGGGGCGTCGTCGTATCCCCCGCTGACTGTGCAGCGGTGCGGCGTTGGTTCAGGTGCCGGCGCCACGGCCACCTGGTTGCCGCCGTAGTTCCTCGATCGTCTGCTCGGCGGCGCGCAGGGCGGTGGTCAGCGCGTCGACACGGTCGGCGGCCGATTGCCGGACCTCGGCCAGTTGTGCGGCGTGATCGGCGCGCACCTGATCGCGGTCCGCGCGGGACTCGGTGCGCAGGTCGGCGAGTTCCCCGCGAAGACGGTCCACGTCCTCGCGGCTTTCCTGCACGGCGGCTTGCGCTGCAGCGGTCTGCGTCTCGGCGCGGGTCTGGGCGAGCTGAGCCTGGGCCTCGGCGGAAGCGATCCTCTCGTCGGCGTCGGCCTGGATGCGCTCGAGTTCCGCACGTGCCTCACGTTCACGGTTCGCCGCGTTCTCCACGGCGGCAGCGGCCTTGGTCTGGGTCCGCGCCAGTTCCGCGTACGCGTCCTCCGCGGCCGCGTCGGCCTCCTCCCGCGCCTGCTGATGTTCCCGCGCCCGGGCCTCGGCGTCACGGCGGCGCCGTTCCTCCTCGCCCCGCAACCGTTCCGCTTCGGATACTTTCGCGAGCGCCTCGGCGTGGGCCTGATCGACCTCGGCGGCGGCCGCCTCGACATCGGTCACCGAGGCGATCGTCTCGGTCATGGTCGCGAGGAAACCGCGGAGCTCCGCGAGACGGTGGGGCAGCCCCTCGAGCTGCACACCGAGGGTGGCCCGTGCCATCGACACCGGTGCCGTCACCCCACCCTCATCTCCTGCGGCCCCCGGTGGCCCGGCCTGCCCCGTACCGACGGTCGCGAGGCGTCGGCGCTCCTTCCACGCGTTGCCCTTGTTGTGCACCGGGCCACCGGGATCGGCCTGTCCGCAGTACTTCGACGGCCGTCCCGTCTTCGGATCGTCAAGCTTGGGTCGGCTGCACCCACCGGGGAACTCGCACATCCCCCGGCGGTCGCCCCGGGCTTCGATGTCGTTGGTCGTCACCGTACCGATTCTACGGGTTTAGTCGCTTTCGTGTCTTTAGTTTAGTTCAGTTACGTCTCTTTCGTTACCTAAGCGTACGAAAGATACTTAAGGGGCGCACTGAGACCGTGAATGGTCCCGTGTCGGTTCCCCATCTGCTCCACCCACCTCGACGCCACCTCTCAGGACGATGGCGCAGGTCAGGGCACAATCACAGGCTGATCGCGCCGATGCTCGCGACGGCCGGCACGCCCCCGGACGATGACCGTCCGTGGAGCTTCGAAATGACGTACGACGGGTGCCAGTTGCTGGCCTCCGGCGGCGGCGGCCGCGAGCCGGAGCTGTGGACCCGCAATCTCAACATCGTGACCGCCTCCTACCCGGAGGTCGCCGAGGCCCTGTCGACGACCTTCGGCGCCGGCGGGCGCATCGTCCTCGACGGGGGGATCGTGGCCATGGACCGCGGCCGGCCTTCGGGACTCTTGCAGCGCAGACTCTGCGTGGCCCATGCGACGAAACCGCTGCAACGGCGGATCCCTGTGACGTACCTACCTTTTGACGCACTGGTCCGAAACGGCGTAGAACTTCTGCGAGCGCCTTACCTGGACCGGCGGGCGGAGCTGGCCGAACTGGGATCGATCATCGGGAAGATCGGCGGCCTACCGATCACCGTGCCCCCGCACTGGGAATCCCAGACGGGTCGCGTCATGCTGAACGCGGCCCGCTCGGCCCAGATGGAGGGAATCGTCGCAAAGCGCTCGAACTCGCTTTACCTTCCGGGACAACGGAATCGATCGTGGATCAAGACCGCGATCCGGACAAGGGGAACCGTGCTCGCGATCGGGTTCGTCGGCAGCAGCCGGTCGGTGGCCGCACTGGTTCTCGGCGCCTCCACCGCCGACGGACGGCTCAAGCAGGTCGGGCACGTCAGTAGCGGCCTGAGCGGCCTCGGGCTCCACGCCCCGCGGATCATCATTGGCGCCGCGGCCGTTCAGTGGTCTACCCATCCCTACCTCCCATGTCCGTCCTCGAGCTGTCCCGCTGCGGTCACCGCGTCCGGGGGCAGGCGACAACCTGCTCGGTGCCCCACGCGACGCTTGCCCGGATCGCACACGTTCCAACCCGATCACTGGACCGCGCTGTCGCACCCCGCAGGACGGCTGGGGTGCAGACCAGCACCGGCAGCGACGATGCGCCCCGGCCAGCCTCCCGCGCCTCCACGCAAGGACCGCCGCGAATCGGCGCTGATAACCTGCACACCCGGGCACACCGCGACACGATCCCGCAGCTGGTGAGCCTTACCAGCAGGTACCGCCGACACCAGCGGAGCCTAGGAGTGAAGCGATTTCTCGCGGGTATCCCTCAGGAACACTGCGCGCGGGGTCGACGGCCTCGCACACAGTGCAGACTCTCGCGCCGGCTCCCCCTCCCGACCCGAGAGCCGCTCGTCATCCGCGAGCCCCCGGTGACCGACCCTCACCCGGGTTCCGCGGGTGGCCCCGGAAACAGGAAGACCCGAGGGTGCCACCCCCTCCCGTCCGCTCGGCAACGACTGGCTACGTGCCGCGGAGTCACTGATGTCGCCCGTCGCGCGACGACACCGAAAAGGAAGCAGTCGAAGCTATCTTCCCTGCCGAATAAAGCCCTCTCCCTACCCTCAATCACGCCGGAATTCACTTCTTCTGATCAGATACACATTTTCTTCTTTTGATCAGTCGTCCAATTGAAATGAAATGGACTTTCGTTCAAATGGAGATCGAGTTCAATTCCAGCATTTATGAAACGTAAGGCGCTCCTCCGTGCGATACGTAGGTAAGCGGGATCGGTGATCTCGTGAATGAGCCGAACGGGTTCGTGACGGCGACCGCCTGTTCACCACCCTCCCGTTCGCTACAGGAGTCGGGACTCTCAAGGATGAGGTGAGCACGATGAAGAGGAAGATCGCAGTGCGCACGGCCATCGCGTCGGCCGTCATTGCTCCCGCGATCGCGCTCGGGACGGGTACCGCAACTGCGGTGCCGGCACTGAGCGTCGGAGCAACCGGTTCAGGTGAAGTCACTGTCACCGTGCCGGCCGGGGAAAGCTGGACCTGCTTCGGATTCGACTCGGGGTTCAATTTCAAGACGGGCGCCTTCGCCGCAGGTGTAGGCAAGCTGAGCGGCTTCACGAAAGCGTCGAACGTGACCGTCTTCTGCTTCGGTAACCAGGCACCGTTCTTCTTCAGCGGGAGCGTGACTGTGAAATGACCTGACCAACGCAACCAGAGAACGCGTTCCAGCTCAACATCGACACCGAAAGACACCGCCCTCGGCTGGCCCTCAGCCATTTGGGCTTGCCCCCGGCCCGGATTTCCGTGTGCCGGGATCGACGGTGAGGTCAGCGGTATCGGCGAAGACCAGGCGGCCATCGTCGAGGGCGACAGCCCACCGGTGTACTGGCGCCCAGTCGTGCCCGCGTTCGTCCGTATCGGTCAGTTCGGCGTAGTCCGCGACGACTTCACCGGTCACCGCCGGTTTCGTCCGCCGGCGTACCTGGACCCGGGCGGCCACGGCCACCGCGGGGAGCTCAGGCTTCTCCGTGCTCTTCCTCTCAGCCATTCGTCCTCACCTTCCACTCGGCTGCAGATCCGGAGCATAAGCATGACGGACGTCGTAGCCACTGGTTACCGCCACGTTGACACGCCCGGAACAGGGTCCAGAAGCCTGCGTTGCGCATGGCGCATTCGACTTCCACTGCTCTCGATCGTCCCGTGCACAGTCCCGCCGGTCGGCGGGCGTATACCGCGAACAATGGACGACTTGATGACGAGGAGGGAGACGACTGATGCAGAAACTGACGGCGCAGAAGCACCCGCTGAGGATCATTTTCTCAAGTGACTTCGAGTTCAAGATTCCCGAATACCATCGGCCGTCTCGGGAAGGAGACACTCGATCGCGGTGATAGTGAGCCGTACTTCCTCGGCTCGCCTGTCCTTGTCGAGCAGGACGACGCATCTTTTGACGTGATCGATGGTCAGCAGCGCCTATCTACGCTCACCTTGCTCTTCTCGGCCCTCAGAGACCTCGTAGAGGTGAGACGAGTTCGCTCGGAACCTCCAGTGCTAGGGTGCTGGACCCCGGCAACGAGCTCGACGGCATTCCGTCACGCCCGCGACTCCCCGCTAGGTCAGAATTCGATGATGGTGTCCATATAGTTCTGCGAATCGGTGTGGAAGTAGAAAGATCCCTGCGGCTGTTGGGTTTTTGCAACAATCCATCCCCGTTGCGTTGACCCGTGGCGGATGGACTCAAGTTGGGGCTGGTTCTCAGCCAGACAGTCATAGGTTGCCACGTTCGAGGCCGAAGTCGCCTGTGTTCCATCCGGGAGGATTTCGGTCAGTTCCAGCGACCCTGCTGTCATGTAACTGGTGCCTGGATCGAGATCGACGGTGAACTCCAACGCTTGATAATGGGTTCCGTCGGCTCCGCATCTCAGGCCGGTTTCCACTGATTGAAGAGTGATTGTTCCCCGTGTGCTGCCGAGGCTGATACCGGTGCTGTCGCCCGGCTTGAGAATTCGGGACTCCTCCGGGACAGGGGCTGCGCTGTCCGTCAAAGGCACCACCTCGGTGCCCTGGACAAGTTCGGACTCATCACCGGACGAACCGCAGGCCCCGAGGGTTACAGCGCTCATCAACACGACGGCAAAGCGGTAGCTCCTTCGCATTCCAGGACTATATGTGACAATCGGTGCGTACTCCATTGCAGATCCACTCCGACTTCGTCAACTGACCTGTCGATATGTGCGTCTTCCGAAAACGCAACCGACACATGTATATCGAACGAATGACAGACCCGAGACCCGGTCAGTAGTTTAGTACGGAGCCGTCGCCGGTTCCTGCGATGTCGTCGAGGCCATGCCAACTCCTGGGATACCCCAGTTCCTTCGTCAATTCGTGTCGGATAGTTTGAGCCTCAGTACCTTCGAACCAGCGCTTCGATGAGATCGTGAGCCCCGTTCGCGTCTCGATGTGGTCGACGACGATCAGGTTGGAGAAGAGTACGGACGTGTCGTGGTCGACCCAGATTTTGCCCGTGGGGGTGGCGTCTTGGGTCGCCTGCTCCCAACACAGAAACACCCGGGGCCGGGTACTGAGGTAGGTCAGGATCCAATCGCCTTTTCTGTAGTGGCGGTCGACATCCCAGCCTTGGAAAACTTGTTGCTCGCGTGGAGTCCTGATGTCCTCGAGCGCCTCCCACCATGAGGTCCCGGAGCAAATGAACAGACGTTGATCAACTCTGAGCTCGGGCAGCGATGTATCCGGATCGGTCAGCACGCTCGCTCACCTGCCTGACTGTGCGCTCATGTAGTTCCAGATCGCGGCATCGAGTGCGCCGGGGCTGCAGCTCAGCTCGGCCGCGGCCGCGCGCACGACCGCTGCAACCTGGTCGTATGACTTGACCCGTGAGCCGGCGCCGCGCACGAAGGCGGCGATGTGTTGATCTACTGCTATGTGTTTGTTTGATCCGGTCAGGATCGCGATGTAGTCCAGTGTCTTCGGTCCGACGTGTTTGACGCATCGCAGCGCTCTCCGGGTCTCCTGCTCCTGGACGGGCTCGCGGAAGCGGGCGGAGAGCTCGTCGACGGTGTCGATGCCGAGGTCTTCCATCACGGAGACCAGGTCGTAGATCTTCGTGATCTTCGGCGAGCTGCTTCGCCATCTGAGGTACGTCGGCAGATCCTCTGAGTCCAGGCGTGCCCGAAAACCCGCGGTTGTTCTCGCATCAGGCCACTCGTCGTAGACCCTGCGGGCACGGGGCCGGACGGTGGTCGTGTAGCGAGTACGCGGCTGAAGGGCGGCGTCGGTGATGAGCGCACCCATGTGGTCCCACTTGCGTTCGTCCTCGTTCGGTTCGAGTCCCGCCTCGTCCACGAGTTTCAGGACCATGGCCACGTCCTGGCTTTCAGGGGTCATGAACAGATCATCGTCCCGTGGTGCGACAGGGTTACTGACTGCATCGCCGCAGGCCTGAGAGGGAATGCGAACCACCACACGTCCTTCGGCGTTGCGGCCGGACAATACTATTCGCAAAGGTATGCGGGACTGTCCGAGAAAGGCGCATCTACCGAAGTGCGTTATGCAATCGACCTGACCCATGAGGGCCTCATCGCCGCAGTCGATGCGGCACGACGTCCCGGATACCTGTGCCCGTGTTGTTGCGGGCAGGTGCACCTGCGGAGTGGCATGGAGAAGATCGCCCACTTTGCGCACAACCCGGGCGAAGGCACTTCTCTCTGCGAGGAATACCATCCGGGATCTAGCAACTACGGCTATCCCGGAGATCCGTTAGCCGACGGCGGTGTGCCTCTCTACCTGCATCTCGATCCCGACGGTGGGCAGTGGACTCTGTTCATCGAACTCGATCCGCTGTTCTCGAACGAAAGCAGGCGGTCCATGCCGTCACTTCTCGCATTCGACGGAGTCGAACTTCACCGCCCAGGATCTCGCCCTCGCAGAGTGCCGGCTGTCTCACTGTGGCCGGGTTCCGGACGCAGCGCCATGACGGTGACACCGTCACGGCAACGCAGCAAGCTGCGAACGATCAGCCGCTGGGTAACCGGGACCCCCTTGGAACGATGGCGGAGGCAACTCGCGGGGATCGCACCGCACGGCGTCCTGTTCGTTCCCTACCGCGGCGGCACCTTCCGCCGCTACGACTGGTCGACGCCCGTCTACTGGGGCGACCGTGTCATCGTCGTCGGATCCGCACGCTCGGCACCGCCGGCTGCGTTGAACCCCGTGCCACTCCCTGCCGTACCGAATGTTGCCCGTCACTGAAGATGCAGATGATCGCGTCGCTGTAAATGCAGACGGCTTCGGACTGTTTTCGAGGTTTTCGTCGGCATGGTGACGGCGTCGTCGTCACGTTGAAGGCGCGGTCTGCATATTGACGGCTGGATGCGGGCATGCGGATACCCCGCGGAACCGGTTTTCAGCCGCCGCGGGGTGGTGCGAGGAGACGTCCACGGGTGTACATCCCCATCAGAGTCCATGGCGGGTCCTCGAACCCGAACCGTTCACGGGCGTGGAACGCCGCGGCGGCCAGCATTGTCAGTGTGTGATGCAGCGGATTGCGGGTGTTGCGGATGCGACTGAACGCGTCGGCCGCGTACGTGGCGAGGCGCTCACAGCCTTGGGTGTACATCCAGTGCAGGTGCTCGGGCGGGACTCGACGCAACCACCGGCGCACTGTCGATACAGGCCGGTCCAGACGTTCCGCGATGCGCCGGTACCCGAGCCCATTGGCCTTGTGCACCAATGCCGTTCCGATCACTTCGGTGGTGTCGGCACGGCGCACCTGCAGGGCGGTCGGCAACAGCACCTGAGTCTTGCTGCAGCCGGCGCAACGAACACGGGCGGGTCGCACGGTCACCCTGTCGGCGCCGAGCCCGCGCACCGTACGGGTACGGCCGAATCCCCATTTGCGCAGTCCGCCGCCGCATGCCGGGCACGCCATCGCACCCGAGGCCAGGTGCTCGGCGGCGCCCTCGGCGGACAGGATCACGATCACAGGCGGCGGCTCCACTCATAGCTGTTCAGTCTTGACTAGCACACGCCCGCCGCGCCAGGGGCCACCTGGTGTTGAACGGAGGGGCTTTCACCGCCGCCGTCACCCATCGATGCCAATGAACGACCGCACCGTCACTCTGCCGACCAACGATCCCGCGTCATCGACGTCATCTCGGGCACCGCCATCGTCGGCACGTTGGTGATGCAGACGAACGGCCCTCGACCCGGCCACTCATCCGCATAGGGAGTGACGATCACGGGCCCAGTGGTCGTCATTCGAAGCGACGCTCAACAACAGGGCGGTCAGCACCAGGCGGGTTGAGGAACACGCAATCGCCTGGCACGGTCCTATTTTCTGACCGAACTTCCCCGTCCCCACTGTCCCGGACAGCTTTCCGGGAGGACACTACGGAACATGCGGAGCGTGTTCGCGCACCAAGCCATTCTCGTCATGACACCCGAGGCCGATATCGACGCCCCCGGCGCCGCGGTCACGTCCGCGTTATGCACGCACTGGGGTCGTCAGCGGCCCTGCTCGCTGGCCCCCCACCACACCCACGCGAACCGTGACGGCATGGAGGTCCAGATCCGGGTCGTGTTCGCCGTCGACCCGGCCCACGAATGCGCCGTCCGGTGCCGCATCGAGCGAGCGCTGGCCACCGGCCAGCTGTGCGGGCCAGGCACCGCCAACACCCAATTGCAACTGCGCAGCTGCGCCCCCGCCGCCCCGACCGCGGAAGAAGCCGCGCAGGTCACCAGCCAGTTTCATCACACAGGATGAGTCACCCGGCGCCCGCCCCGTTGAGGATGAATGCTGTCCGACACAATCCGGGGTTCGCGAAACTTCAGAGCATGACAGCGGCCGACTCGCACTGTGCTGGTCACCGAGACCGTGATGTGCTCGCCCTCGCCGACGTTCCGCCCGGTCGAAGCCCTAGCGAAGGTCGGACCAGAAGGCTGCGGGTTTACGATCGCCGGGGTTCTGGATCGGCAGGGTTACCAGTAGAACGCCGGTATTGCATTAGATGACCGATCATCACAGCTGTGTTGCCGAGTTGGTGTGACAGGATCACCGATCCGCCAGGCCCTCGTCCGTCAGTACGCCACGACACCCAGAACCAGAGATTCTTTTTGGAGGTCCGAGTAATCTTCAGCTCATCCGACAGCGTCTCTGGCACAGGGGGCCTGATGTCACTCGACTACCTTAGTGAAATCATCAGGTCAGTTGATGTCGAGAAGCTCGCCCAGAAAGCCACAGTCAAAGCGGCCACCACCGCCGCCACCAAACTTGTCAATGAGGCGATTTTCGCCAGGGCAGCACAGAAAGAACTTGAGGGTGCGTTCGTCAGTGGGCTCGCCGTGGCCGCCGAACGAGCCCGAATGACCGACCCCGACGAACAGCTGATGTGGTGGTCAGAACACGGCCGCACCTTCTTCGAGCCCTTCGAATCGAACAAGAACATCATCGCAGTCGTGTCGCGATGCGCGATGGCTCACGCGGACTCCGCAGAGATCAAGGGGTTGCTCCACGACGCTCTCACGCTGTCCGGAAACGATCCCCCGAAGTTCGAAGCCGACCACCAAATCGACCTCGATCACTTCGCTGACATCCTGCCCACCTGCATCATCGACGCTATTATTTACACCGGTTCCGGTCCATCGAGCAGGCTCACTGGCCAAGCGCAGCTCGCGGTACTCGCGAGACATGCCGCCCAGCTGTCTGAATCCAACATTCCCCCGCTCAGTTCACGCGACGTGCGGGGCCAGCTCACACAGTGGTGTACTCGTGAAGCCGCCAGACATCGCAAGAACCTCTCCAGACTGCCTTACCTCAGGAACCACCCCGACCCCACTCGCCTCGATGTAGAGGCAACGACACGCGTCGGACTCCGGAGGAGAACTCTTGAGACCGATGATGTCTATGCGCCAGCGGCAGGACGTTTTACAACCTCAGACGCCCACACCGCGACATACGCGAACGTCACCGACAACAGTAATCAAGTTGTAGTTCTCGGTGATCCCGGTGCGGGCAAGTCCTGGGTCACGCAGATGCACGCAATACGCCTAGCCGACGCCGCGGCGCTCAAGCTCGCCGATCCCCAGGTTGATCCTGACGGAATCGATATACCACTCTCCGTCCGATGTGACGCCATCGCCGCCGCCGTCGGTGGCGATCTCCCGGAGGCCGCCACCGCGGTGCTCGCCCAGCTTGACACCGCCATGACCGCCGGTTTGCGGCGCTGGCTCCAAGAACACTGCCGCAGCGGACCGACAACGTACTTGCTGGACGCCCTCGACGAAACCCCCGCTGACGCCCGGGACGCGGTCATCAGGATGATCGACGATCAGACGAATTCCGTCGCGCGCACCATCGTCACTTCCCGAATCGCGGGTTACAGCAGCGGACTGCTCGACCCACAGACGTGGACTGAGGTCGAACTGCTCCCCTTCACCGACCCGCAAGCGTATATCGCGTCCTGGCACCTCCACGTCGACCGAGAACATGAACTGAAACAGCGACTCCAAACCGCGGCACTAGCCACGATGGCACAGATTCCCCTTCTGCTCGCGCTTCTATGTCATCTCGCGTCCGATCCGGAAGAGCGGCTCCCGCGGACACGCGCAGAAATCTACAGTCGAATTCTGCGCCGATTCCTTCGCCGGGAGCACCGGGCGTTCACGGGCGCCGTAACTGCATCGCTTCCTAGTGATCCCCACGAGCGTGAGCGGCTACTCCTGGACATCCTTCGGCCGCTGGCATTCAAGATTGCCGACAGTCCGGACGGGTGGCTCGACCGCATTCCAGACACAACCCTGCAGGCGCACCTCGCGTCGATCCAGCTGCCGGCAAACATCTCAACTGCCGCCGCAATCACGATCCTCTCGAATGACGCCGGAGTGCTTGTACCCGACGGAGACACCCGGGAGGGCCGAAACCCGCCCTTCTTGTTCGTGCACCGCACCTTCGCCGAATACCTCGTCGCCGAACACCTTGCTATCCATCAAAACCTCATCGATGATTGCCTCGACGCTCGTCTTTACCTCGAACCCTCCTGGCGCGAGGTATGGATTCTCGTCGCCTGCCTTGCACCCGCAGGGGTCATGTCCAAACTCGTCGATCGAAGACCGGATCCACTTCACATCGCCTTGTCGACTGCGGCAGCTGCGGTCGCCGAGTTCGACGATGACTTGCGGGGGAAGGTCTCTCGCAGTATTGGCTCACTACTCGCAGAATCGTCGACCCTCCTTCGGCATCCCACCGCACACCGAGAGGTACGCAAGACTGCCGCACTGGCGCTCGGATATGTGGGAGGTCGGGCCGCGATTGAAGTTCTGTCCCAAACACTCAACCAGGACGCCGATCTGGATGTCCGTTGGTGGGCAGCGGACGCGCTCGGCCGCATCGGAGGATCGGACGCGATCGAAGTCCTATGCCGGATGCTCATCCACCCCGATCCACGTCTTCAGATGTCCACCGTAGGGGCGCTCAGGTATGTGGGCACTCGGGCCGTGATCGACGTCCTGTCCCAGACACTCAACCAGGACACAGATCTGGACGACTACTGGCGGGCTGCGGACGCGCTCCACCGTTTCAGACCAGATGGGATCGACATTCTGCGCCAGACGCTCATCCACCCCGACACCGACCTTAGCCTCCGTGAGACGGCCGCGGGGGCTCACGCCAGAATCGGCGGACCGGACATTATCGACGTTCTACGCCAGACACTCACCGACCCCAAAGCCAGCCCGCAGGTCCACTGGCGGGCCGCAGACCTGCTCTGCCTAATTGACGACGGACCGGACACGATCGACGTTCTACGCCAGACACTCACCGACCCCAAAGCCAGCGCGGACCTCCGTGAGACGGCCGCGGGGGCTCTCGGCAGAATCGGCGGACCGGACACGATCGACGTTCTACGCCAGACACTCACCGACCGTGACACCGACCTGAGCGTCCGCAGGGTGGCTACAGCGTCACTCGGCGGAATCGGCGGACCAGAGGCGATCGACGTTCTACGCCAGACACTCACCGACCGCAACACCCATCTGGACCTCCGCGGTACGGCCGCATTGGCGCTCGGCACAATCGGCGGACCAGAGGCGATCGACGTTCTACGCCAGACGCTCACCGACCCCAACACCGACCTGATTATCCGCCGGGTAGCTGCATCGGAGCTCGGCGAAATCGGCGATCCGGAGGCGATCGACGTTCTACGTCAGACACTCACCGACACCGACTCGGACCTCCGCTGGCGGGCAGCCTATCTGCTCGGCAAAATCGGCGGACCAGAGGCGATCACAACCCTGCGTCGCATTCTCACCGACCCCAACACCCACCCGATTGTCCGCCGGTCGGCAGCAGAGGCGCTCGGCAAAATCGGCGGACCAGAGGCGATCACACCCCTGCGTCGCATTCTCACCGACCCCAACACCGACTCGAACCTCCGCAAGTCGGCAGCTGAGGCGCTCGGCAAAATCGGCGGACCAGAGGCGATCACAACCCTGCGTCGCATTCTCACCGACCCCAACACCGACTCGAACCTCCGCAAGTCGGCAGCAGAGGCGCTCGGCAAAATCGGCGGACCAGAGGCGATCACAACCCTGCGTCGCATTCTCACCGACCCCAACACCGACTCGAACCTCCGCAAGTCGGCAATAGAGGCGCTCGCGCATATCGGTGGCTACGAATTCGCCGAATGGCTGGTCGAATATGTTCAAGGCGGTGACATCGATCCGATTGTGATTGGCCCTGTCTTCGTCTACTTTCGCTCCGAGCCGGTCCACAGGGACCTGAGGTCGCCGCTGATCCAGGCCCTAATCTTACTTACGCAGGTCGCTGACGACGATCCAGTTCAAACTCGGCGGACGCGCCACCACGGCATGTGAGGTCTTCGTGGGGCGCGACATTGCATTACAATGCGGCGCGGGTCAGGTCCGCGGCACCGAGCCGGGGTCAGCCGACCGGATGCTTCAAATGCGGGTGGTCCCTTCGGCGTCGAGCGATTGGTAGCTGCCGACATAGAAATGCACCGGGTACGACAGACAGGTGCGCACCGGCGAGACGGTGCCCGAGGACTACACGTCGATCTTCTCCCCATTCCTGTGGAAAGTGCGCGGCGATGACGGTGTCGTGATCGACGAAGCGGCAATGGAAGAGGACGCGTCATATTGCCTCAGCGTCGAGGGCATCTGAACACACCGGATGGACAGTGCACCCCTCGCGCAGGAGAGCGCCGTGGTCACCGATCCTCCTGCCAAGATCGGGCTCGCCCGATGGGTGGTGATCAACGGCTGCCGTCGCCTGGCCGCCGCCGAAAACTTCGGCCGCCCCAACCTCGACATCATCGTCAAAGACGAAGTCGCCAAGGACCGGGAGACCCTGCTCGCCGCGGCGGTCATCGAGAACGTCGGCCGCCGCGACTTCGACGTCATCGAAGAAGCCAAGGCCGTCGAACTCCTGATCGGCGAGTGCGGAACCGTCGAGAAGGCCGCCATGAAACTCGCGAAGTCCAAGGGCTGGATCTCCCAGCGACGGGCCCTGCTACAACTCACCCCCGAACTCCAAACCGCCCTCCGTAACGGCGAACTCGCCGTCCGCACCGCCCGCTCTCTCGCACAGGTACCACCCGAGGCCCATGTCCAAGCCTGGGTCGCCGAACAACAGCGGGAACACACGAAGCCCGATCCCGATCCCGCACCTGAATCCGAAACCAATTGCCGGCAAGACCTCCCGTTACCGCAGCGAAGGTCAAGCGTGCCTTCCGCCGCCTGGAGGCTGACCCGACTACGCTCGCTGACGCCCTGGTCGACTACCTCGACGCCGACGGACTGCGAACACTCATCCAGGCACTCACCAATCGACACTGACTCGGGCGACCTACCGGTGCCGAAATCCTCTGCTGGAAGCGTTAGGTCGTGCGGCCTAACGCTTCCAACGACGACTGCACCCTTTCGTCGACTGCCATACGTCCTACCCACTCAAGAGAGTGAACAGTGGTTGACGGTCGCGGTCATTCGCATCATGGGCTGTTACCGAGTCCGGCCGACAAGGCAAAACGGGCTGAGCGCCATTCTGCGGTCACCAGGGTCCGTTTTGGCCATGGACATACCGGTACACCGGATAACGGCGCTCCACGACGAACCTACGGCTGGTCATTCGCCCAGAACCGTTCGTTTTAGATGTGCGGTTGAAAAGTCCGGTATAGCGCGCCGGATAGCGAACGATGTAGGTCGTCTGGGCAATCTTGCGGCGTCGTGCAAACTTCCCCGGACAGCAGTATCCCCGGGAGACACAGGGTCTTCCCGGGGATACGTGATCGTTGCGCCGCCGGTGCTAGTGGTGTGTCTCGCAAATAAATATGGATTGATTCGATAGAATCCGTGCATGAGGAATCCGGTACCCGCTTTGCAGATTTCCGATGGGCAGCGTGTTGTGCTCGAGTCGTTGGCGCGGTCCCAGACGGGTGCGCACCGGGAGGTGGTGCGGGCCAAGGCGCTGTTGATGGCATCCGACGGTGTGGCCAACACGGCTATCGCGCAGGCGTTGTCGGTATCGCCGGGATCGGTGGCGAACTGGCGGACACGGTTTGCCGAGGATGGCATGGCGCGGTTGGGCGAGGTGCGCAAGGGTCGAGGTCGCAAGCCCTCGATCCCGCAGGAGAAGATCGACGAGATCGTGGACCTGACGCAGAACTACCGCCCGAAAGGCGAGACTCATTGGAGTTGCCGGACGATGGCCGAGCATGTCGGAGTCTCGAAGGACACGGTCCAGCGCGTGTGGTCCGCTCGTGGACTCAAGCCGCACCGGGTCGAGACGTTCAAGCTGTCGAATGATCCGCGATTCGAGGACAAGCTCGTCGACGTCGTCGGTCTGTATCTGAACCCGCCCGAGCGGGCGATCGTGTTGTGTGCGGACGAGAAGTCGTCGGTGCAGGCCCTCGACCGGACGCAGGCCTCGCTCCCGATGATCAAGGGCCGCGGCGAGACGATGACCCATGACTACAAGCGTCACGGCACCACCACCTTGTTCGCCGCGCTCGACGTCCTTACCGGCAAGGTGATCGGCCAGTGCCTGCCGCGCCACCGCCATCAGGAGTTCCTGCGATTTCTGCGCACCATCGACCGTGAGGTGCCCAAGGACTTGGAAATCCACCTGATCCTGGACAACTACGCCACCCACAAACACGAGAAGGTCCGGGCCTGGCTCGACAAGCATCCACGGTTCCACCTGCACTTCACTCCCACCTCCTCCTCATGGCTCAACCTCGTCGAACGTTGGTTCCGAGAGCTGACCGATAAAGCTCTGCGACGCGGGGTCTTTCACTCCGTACCGCACCTCATCGCCTCGATCGAGGAATACCTCGACGCCCACAACGAAAACCTCCGACCCTACGAATGGACCGCGACCGCCGAATCCATCCTCGCCAAGGTCGCCCGCGGCCGCGTCGCACTCGAAAAGATCAGCTAAATCAGAGACACACCACTAGCTGGTGCGGCGGCGGCCGTCCGACGGCAGCAGCTCTTCGAGCCGATCGTTGTACTTCTCGTTGTCGGCGATCGCCTCGAGGCCCAGTTTGACCAGGGCAATGACCATTCCGTTGTCCGATGGGCGGCGACCGAGTCGGCGCTTACGCTCCCTCTTGTTCCGGTCGCCGTACCAGTCGTCGCAACCGTCCTGGAACAGAGCCTCGACATCGCTGGACCATTCGACGCTCTTGCGCAGCTTGTCGGTCGACTCCGTCGCGGCGGGCTTAGGTGCCTTCTTCGCGGCCGGCTTCTTCGCCGGTGCGGCAGGCGCTTCGGGCGTCGCCTCCGGAGTGGGCACTGATGTCAGGGGTGAGGCCGTGGTTTCCTCTGCGGGCGCGGTCTGGGTGGCGGCCGCGACGGTCGCGGGCGACGGTGGCGCTGTGTCACCGAAACGGCTCGGGCGGGCACTCTGCAAAGCCATCAGTGGACTCCCTCAGGGGTAGAGACCATCGCGGCCTCGGGATTGAACTTCAGGGGCGATTCGAACAGGACCTCCCGCATCACCGGGGGCATCGGCTCAGCTTCCAGCTTCGCGATGACGTCCTCGTAGCGCGTCGGCACCAGCAACGCCATCAGGTTCAGCGAGTGCCGCATGTAGGCGGAGATCAAGCGGAATTGGTTCTCCGTTCCGACCTTCGGCTCCCCCACCACGGTGTACAGGCCGGGCAGCACACTCGCGACGGATTCTCCCCGGGAGTTCGCTGCCGCCACGAATGCAGCTTCGGTGATCGCCGGTGTCCACACACCGGAGGCGAACTCCGCTCTGGGGTCGTCCTCCGGGAATCCGGAGTCGGCCCAGATCGTCGAGACCCAGTCGACGGTCTCCTGCATGCCTGTCTTGTGTTCGCTGGTGCGGTTGACCTTGGTGAACACCACGCCAGCCGAGGCCAGCGGGTGCCGCCACGCCTCCGCGAACTGCCGGACAGCCCTCACACCGTCCGCGAAGCCGACCGTACCGAGCATCTCGGGGTGCGCCGGGAAGATCGCCCACCCGGACGAGAGGATCGACAGCTCGGTGGTGGCGCCCGAGGACGGCGGGCAGTCGATCAGGACAATGTCGTAGTCGTCGGACAGACCGGATTCGTGCAGGCCCTTCCACATCCGGAGGTGTGAGGCTGCCGGCTTTTCGTCGGAGATCGCCTGGAGCGTCCCACCTGGTGACGGGATGACGTCGATCCTTCCGCCGGCGATGAGTGCGCCGCCGAGCTTCCAGGATCGGGTCGTGTCAGGCTGCCATGCATCCGCCGCGGTGTGCACGCACAGGCTCGGGTCAACGTCACCTTTGATGAGGTCGGCAACCGAGTACGGGTGCTCTGCGGTCGGCGCGGTCCCGGTGAGGGTGGTCATGCCGCGGCTGGTGTCGGCGTCGGCGACCAGGACCTTGAATCCGAGGTTCGCGAGGAACATGGCGTACTGGGCTGTGGTGGTCGTCTTGGCGACGCCTCCCTTCTGGGAGGTCGTCGAGCAGGTCTTGTCGAGCGCGGCGTCGGCCTGCTCGCGGGTGAGGGTGGTCATCGTGCCCCTCCCCCACTTGCGCGGCCGACGGGCTGCGACATCGGTGAATGCTGCATCGCGGATCCGTTCTGGTGGTTGTTTTGTGGTGCGAGAACCGTAAAACCCAGGTTCTCCACGACATCCGGGGTTCACAGGTGCTGGTGGTAGCGCGTTACACCTGTGACTCCTGGGATACGTGCGCACAAAGGGTAACGCGTGGGTTCAATAATTCCCGGGATTGACGCAGTCTGTATGAGCAGCGTGATACCCACTCCTCCCCCATTCCGGTCAATTCGCGCTGGTCACAGGACTCTCGGGTTGGCTGCGATTCATGCAACTCCCCTGTTCCCCACGTTTCGCGTGTCGCGCGGGAATTCCGCTTATCACGCCAAGTGCTGAACTCCCCAAACCCACAGGACTCCCCCATTTGGTGTCTTTGACATGAAGCCCGTGATATCGGTGATACCCGCGTATCCCATCTGTCCCCCACAAACGTGACTCCTGTATCTCGCGTTTGTCGGGTGGCTAGCAGGAATCCCACTTCTCCATCTATTCGCGTATGAAGCGTCTGGCCCACCGTAAGCGTGGATACCGCGGAACCTGTTGATCCTATGCTTCATGTCTTCGCCGGGTGTTCCGTCAGATGCGTGGTACCCGGATGACCCGTCGTGGGGTGGTTATGCACATGTCCAATCAGTGACATGAAATGCACCGTGAACTGATTACACAGGTATCGCCCATGAAGCGGGTTTGGCGTTCCATCCGTTGAACGGGCGTTATGCAGGACTAGCCCGACTCATGGTGTGGGCGGGAGTCGCGTCGAATGCAGGAGGTCCACATTTGGTCGAATATGCGTGAGACACGTGATTCACGTATCTCACGGGTAATCCAGGGGATGTGTGCCATCCGGGAGATGGGCAGATGTGCGTGTCGCGGGGGATGGGGGAGTGGCACGGGATGGGGGTGTCACGCAATCAGGGGCATTCATGGGCCAGGCGGGTCTTCCGGGTGATGCGGTTTTCCCGTCGATGGCGCGATCCACGGGAAGTGGGGGAGTGGCACAAGGCGCGTGTTCGGCGCGGCCGGAGGGTCATGCGGGGCATCCGCGTATCCCGTCGTCCGCGTTGTCCATGCGCGACGCCCTGTATGCAGAAGATGGGAGACACCCGGACCTCTCAGGTGTCGCGGGTGATGGGCAATACCCTGAGTTCCAGCGTTCAGCGCCACTTCTGCGAGATGGGTATGACACAGGATCTCCGGGATTCACGCCAAGCGCGTGCATCGCGCGATACCCAGAGGTCCCGTGCTTGGTTCCTTCTGCGGGTTATGGGTGATACCCGAATATCACGCTGTTCGCGCCGCACGCTTGTATCGCGGGATATCCGTGTCTCATGGTTTCCGCACTGCACCAGTGGATCACGCAAGGTGAGTAAGTCCCATAGTCATAGGGTTTCGCGGCAGCAACAGGTAGAGCGTATGTCCCACATCTGACGTTGACCCAGTTATATACGGGTTACCCGTATTTCACGGGCATTGCAGGAATCCCGATTTGAACAGGCGTTGGGGGAGTGGTGCATATCCCGCCAGATTCGCCAGCAGGGGAGCGGATTCCACGCGAGAGACGGGTATTGCGGGGACTGTGTATCTCACGGGTATTGCACAATTTGTGTGGGCAGCGACGTCTGGGCTCGGGTGCCGAGCGCCGCGCCGGCATCCGGATTCGAGCGGCGCGCATTGGCGGCTGTGCGGGCCGCTGCGACGCACAACCGGCCGCCGGCGATGTCGGGTCCGGGCCGAGTCATTCGGCGATCGCAGAACGGCGCTCAGGCGGCGGCGTCGAAGAAGGCAGATTTGGCCCAGCCGGTGAAAAACGTGGGGAGGAGTCGGATCGGGAGCACCCTTTTTGCCGCCCCGTTGCCCCGCAGAGCGCCGAAACCGGCTTCCGTGAGGGGATTGGACGCCAAACGGCATTCGGGACGCTCAGAGGCGCGCGGTGAAATCGGTGTCCGGAGTACCGGCGACGCGTTCGCGCGCACCCGACGATCAGCGGCCTGCTGAACGGCTTGGAACCGGCCGCGGTTGGCGGCTCGCGGCGATCGCTCATCGGCGCCCTGGCCGACACCTCCGTCGGCTCCGATGTCCGCAGTCATCTGTGTGGGCGGGCACCTCGTCGGAGTTGCTGAAAGTCGCGAGGGCGCCGGCGCCGGCGCCTTCGCTGGCGAGCAACAGGTGCGGCACCAACGCCGGAACGCTGAGAGCAGCGACCAGCTCGGCGACGATCGGACAGCGGTATCCCGGGGAGACAGCCGGCGGTTCGGGAGTCACCGCGGCCACCGCGGAAGGAATCCACGGACAGCTTCACGATTGGGGGAGTTGCCTGGGCGATACACCCAGCGCCCCTGAGCCGCGAGTCCGCGGAACACCCATGCCAAGAACGCGTATGGGGCCGACACCTCGAAAGGTGCCGGCCCCGTCGTCACGCCGCGCCCAGACGACCACCAGAGGCACCTGGACGACAGCCCCGCGACCACCATCCGACTACGCGGACAGGGTCGGATTCCTCGATCGGATCCCGCTACCACCACGGAGGGCGACGTGAACGATCTCAGCGTACGTCGAACGTGGGTTGACCACCGGTGAACCACGTCCGCGGCACCTGCGGCGTGTCACCGAGCCCTGGGGTGGTTACTGCTTCGGCTGCCGCCACAGCGGCCGGAACCATAACTCCACAACGTCCAACGCCGCCGAGCCCGTTGCGCAAGCCAGGAAACCGCCGTTCCAGCGCCACAACGTTCTGAACTTCGCCACCTCGTTCGCGGGCAACTTCGTGGTCCGCCAATACTGGTTCGCGGCCAGTACGGTTCACCCCGCCAGCCGCGCACTGGCCCCCGCACCGACACGCCCGCGGCAGCATTCGCGCCGAAGCAACGCCTCACCGGCGGCCCGGCCGATCAGTCGGTCGCGGGGTCGCCCATCTGCGCAAGCAACTCCTCGGTTCGGCGGAGGATTTCGTCGGTTCTCCGGTCGATGTCGTCGAAGGTGTCTGTCAGGTCCCGCAGGTTCTGGGCGTCGGTGTGTTTGTGGGCGATTCCGGCGTCGTAGCGGGCTGCGAGTTCCTCCGCTGTCAGCTCTACGTAGTCGTCGTCGCCCACAGGGTCGGGTTTCGCGGCGTGCAGTTCGGCATCGACTTCCTCGACAACTGAGCCCCAGTTGTCGAGCAGCACCGGTCGTGCGCGCCGGGACGCTGCGATCCCGGCAAGGTGCGCGGTGACGATCGCGGCGACGGACTTGCCGGACAGGCCCCGGCTGTCTCGACGTGGGGCGGCGAAGTGGCCCCACTGATCGAAGCTCGGGAGCAGCGGGCCGTCCCGGTCTTCTCTCAGCGCCGGCAGTGTCCGATAGGACACCACGCTGTCGTCGGTGACGGGTCGCGCCTCGATCAGGCTGCGGGCCAGGGCTCTGTTCGAGGGGTATCGGTCGAAAAACGCCTGCAGCCGCGCCCATCTCAGGTACACCGCAACGGGGCAGCCGCGCGGATCTTCGGGGGTCGGGTGTAGTTGCCGGTCGTGACCGGCGCCGATCAGGAGGGTGTTCCCGTCGTAGGTGAGGTCGCTGCGTTGCAGCCGTCCCACCGCGGTGGGGGTCAGGTCGATGGTGCAGGACAGCACCAGCAGGAGTGCGTCTCGGCGTCCGAAGAGACCGCCAGGCCAGCCGGTGGTGGGGAGGGCGGACACCACGGCGCGGGCGAGTTGGGAGCGCTGGCCGCGGCGGCGGGCTCGGGTCGAGAGGATGTCCCGGATGGCTCGTGACGACCCGGGCGGATGATGCCCACCTGCCGTGTGGACCCAGTTGATGGCGGCGATGCGGCGACGTTGGGTGGTTCGCCGGGCCGGATGAGCATCCAGGAACCGGGCGAGCGCGACCGGGTCCGCCGGCAAGGGTGCGGTGTCGAGGGCTTCGCACCAGTCCGCGAAGAGGGCCCAGTCGTATCGGTAGGCGGAACCGGGGCCCGCTGCCGCGAACAGGGCGGAGATGTCCGGTGTGCCGTGCCTGTTCGTCCCGGTGGTTGTCACGGCTGTTCAGCGTAGGGGCCGCACCGACCCCCGATCCCGCCACTTCGGTGGCACGGCGCGATCGGCTCCTCGGTTTTCCCGCGTGGTGTCGGTTCTCCGTGTGTCTTCGCAGTGTCGTCACCGCAGGGTCTTACAGGCCGATTCGGGTGACGGCGTTGTTCTGCAGTGGTGCGTGTTCGCGGGCGTAGATCTCGAGGGTGGCCGGGTTGACGTGGCCGGTCTGGCGCATGATCTCGTGCGGGTGGGCGCGGTTGAGGAAGCCCTGGGTGACGAACCCGGCGCGCAGGGAGTGGCCGCCGATCTGGGTGACGACGTCGTCGGGGTAGCCGGCGAGTTGGGCGCGGCGGCGGATCGCGGCGTGGATGGCGGGTCCGGATAGGGGAGTGTCGCTGATGTTGCCGTTGGCGCGGATCGCCCGGAACACCGCCGCGGCGGGGTCGGGCGCGGTCGGGGCCGCGGTGCGGCAGGCGTGGTCGTCGAACTCGTCCTGGTCGTGGAGGAGCCGGATCACGCCGGGGCGACCGGTGCGGTCGAACGCGGCGATCACGTCGAGCCACCGGCGGTAGGCGCAGGGTGGGCAGGTCAGATGGCGAACGGTGTAGGGCACGCCTTTGACCTGGCCGTCGCCGGTCTGGTCGGTCTTCGACGTACGGATCCGCAGGTGCAGTCCGTCGTGTCGGTGCGCGGTCACGTCGGCGATGACCAGCGCGGAGAGTTCGGAGCGCCGGCACGCGCCGGCGAAGCCCAGGAGCAGGAGTGCGCTGTCGCGCCGCTCGCGGGCTCGGGTGACCCAGGTGGTGGCGTCGTCACGGCTGGCGGACAGGATCCGCTCGAGGTCGGCGACGAGGAGTGGTGCGGCGCGCTTGGTGGGGCGGTCGCCGCTGCGGGCGTAGCTGCGGCGCAGGCCGGAGAGGGTGTCCTTGATGATTTGGGACTCGCCGGGGGCGGGCTGGGCGCAGGCGCGGTGCCAGTAGTTGATGGAGGCGACCCATCGGGTGAGGGTGGCGGTGGAGTAGGCCCGGTCACCGGTCTGGGTGCGGGCGTCGGCGTGTTCGGTGAGGTAGTCCGCGACGGCGTGCGGGTGCGCGGGCAGGTCGCGGTGCCCGCGGAGGGCGCACCAGGCGGCGAACTTGGCCCAGTCCTGCCGATAGTTGCGGACGGTGCTCGGCGCGTGCCGCTGCTCCAGTGCCGCCAGGATGCGCCGTTCGGCGTCGGCGCTCAGGACCGGCGGGCCGGGGCGCACCGCCACCATCGGGGCGGGCGCACCGGCCGACCGGGCGGGGGAGGGGCCGGTCACGGGCGGGGTCTCGGTCATGAGGGGCGACTCCAGGTCTTCTCGGTCTTCGGGGTCCGGGGAGTGGGGCAGGCCCGGCGTGGTGCCGGCGACAGCGTCGGCAGCCGGGACGACCGTGCGGCACGGTCCTCGACCGAGATCAGGGAGACCACTCGTTCGGCGGCGGTTGCGTCACGTGACGGCCGATGGTGGCCCGGTGCGACGTGGCTGGTGGCATCAAATCCCCTGACCTGGCCCTTCTCTCATACAACGGCGCTAACATCTTTTAGCAGCTATCACCCAACACTTGGGGGAAGTGACTCGGCGCGGCGACCAAACCGGATCCCCAAATCCCAGGTTGTGTAGGTTCCGCGACGCGGTGTTCTCCAGAATCCGTATGTCTCATGAGACATTCGGATTCCGGCGCCGAGACTGGTCAATGAGGGATTCGTGCCGGCGGTCGGATCGCTGCCCCGACAGGCTCGTGAGACGTCGCTTACCTGCTGAAGGACTCGGCGTCAGGCGCCGCTGCGGTGAGCGTCGAGGGCGACGAGGTGACCGCGGTGGTCGAGTTCTTGACGGAGCAGTGTGTTGTCGTGATGCAGGGCGGCGATCGCGCTAGCTGCGGCGTCCAGTCGATGGGACAGTTGGGTGCATTCGCGTGTCTTGTCGGCGAGGGCGGCGCGCAAGGCGGCGAGTTCGTCGTTCTTACGGGCCTCGCCCGGCGTGAATCCGTCGCAGGCGGCGACGCGGGCGTCCCATTCGGACATGATCTGGGTGGCCCGGTTCATGGTGGCACGGCTGACGTCGGCCTCTTTCCAGAGGTTGTCCTTGATCAACCGTCCGTCGGTGCGCTGCGGCCGCCCGGCCATCAGCCGATCCATGGCCTCGCGCAGGCGTTTGGCGGTGCCGGCCGACACTCCCTCCTCGGGCTTGGCCTCCTCTGCGGCCTCGGGGATGGTGGTCACGCTTGTTCCTTGTCCGTGTGGGTCTTGCGGATGACAGCATCGACATCGCCCAACTCGCGCTGCAGCACGGCTTTGCGGCAGGCCGACAGCCCCGGTGTGTCGATGAGGGTGAGCAGGGTTTGGCGCTCCGAGGCCCAGATCGGCGCGTGTTCGGGGCCGATGACACTGTTGGCGCATCGATCCGGACGGCACCGGTCTTGTAGCGGGCCTTTGTGGCCTTCGGGAACGACGGCGTTTTCGAGACACGCCGCGCCGACAGGGTTGTTCTCGTCCATAACGCAGTGGTTGAGAACGCCGAACCGGATGGAGAGCCGGGCTTTGCGCAACATGGCTCGTTCGACGATCGCGTCGCCACCTCGAGCTTGCACCGTCTGTTGAATGCCGCTGAAGGCTTGCGTCATCCGTTCGGCGCCGGGACCGTAGCCGATCGGTTCCCCGGCCTTGTGGGCTCGGTAGAGGTCCTCCACTCGTCGGAACCTGGCCGCTTCGATAGCCGACTCCAAATGCTCGGCCCAGGAGCTGTCCGCGTTGGCGTAGCCCTGGGTCGAGCGATTGGCCAGCGCCCTGGACGCGATGTGTTTGAGCTGGATGCCCAGGGCGATCTCGCTGCCGGGGAAGTGGTCCGTCAGCATCGCCATCGTCCGCCTGAACATGTGCGGTCGCGTCTTGCCCGGCGGGATCTCCTGCAATCCGGTCCCGGCGCGGGTGGTGTTGACGTGGGCTGCGAATGCCTCCAGCATCTGGTGGCTGCGAGAGACATCGGCAGATTTGCGGACCATGGGCGGGAAGAGCCGGTCGTGCCGTTCGGACAGCCGCTCGGCAACAACCACGGCTTCGGCGACCGGTGCGGTGATCCACCAGTGCTTGATCGGCAGATCGGGGTCGTGTTTGCCCTTGGTGGACTTGATGGCCGGTGTTCCGTAGTACTCGACGATCGAGCCGGGAGCGATTTCGTGGATCTCCGAGTCACGCATCATGGACAAACCCACGACCAGCACGTAGCAGGCGTTACGCAGCATGCGACGTTCCAGTCCAATGGCGCGAGGGGCGAGCCCTCGATGCCAGGGGGTGCTCGTGCCGTCGCCGCGCTGGACCTGGGCGAGGTCGTCGATGACGCCGGTCGTGGTCCGGTGGCCGCTTGAGACAGCGTCCTCGACTCTGGCGATTCGCTGCCGGCCGGTGGTCCGGTTTCGGCCGAAAATAGTTGCGCCACAAGAGTGATCCCAGCCAAGCATCAAGGTCAGCAACGACCAGTTCACCTCACCGCGATCCTGGCCGGCGTCGTAGGGTCCGGCATGAACAGGGATCGGGTTGGCGGGGTCGGCCAGCCATGTGGTCAGTCGCGCATCTTGATCGCCGGTTATCTTCTTCGTCGCGTTGCCGACGAGCTCCTGGTAACGCTGGTGCGCTCGCAGGATGTCGGGAGCGAAAGTGTGAACGTAGGTCCAGGCGGCACGGATCAACGGAAACCATTGCTCCGGCGGAATCGCGGGAGTGGACACGACCGCGGCCACGGGAGTTTGCGATGCATCACGGGCACTTTTGCCTGCCCAAGGGTCCGTTCGGAGTCCTTCGCCGGTGAGGGCGGGACCGTATTGGTGCAGCATTTTCAATGTGCCGATGTAGTGCCGGACGCTGCTGCCGGACAGCTGCTCGCGCAGGTCGCTGACAAGGCGCCGCAGGTCGTTGTCTTGCCAGGAGGCCAGTTCCGGCGGCAGCCCGTTCGCCTCGGCCCATCTGGCCAGCCGCCGGAGGTGGCTCAACTCGCTGATCACCGTGGACGGGTTCGCCGGTGTGGGTTTCAGGGAAAGCCCCGCCGTGGTGACCGCCGGGTGGCGCGGGTTGAGCATGACCATGCTCAGTTCACGCGCCAGCAGATTCCACGGCGGCTCCGCTAATTCTTGGGAGAACACCAGCGTCCAGGCGGCCGCATAGAGCCGGGCCGGTCGGCTGATGACGCCGTTGAGGTTCCATTCCCGGGTCTCGCCGAACTGCGGCACCCGCGCGTCGGCTAGCAGCGGGTGGGACTGAATGACGGGTTCGTGGGCGTCGAAGGCCGCGCTGGACTGGGCGCTCGGTCGTTGGATGCTCAACTGTCGAACTCCACGTTCGCGGCCAGTGGCAGATGCAGACCGGCCTCACCGGCATCGATGTGCTTACGGGCCAAAGCTTTCTCCTCATCCGTGCGCTCGGCCAGGACGGCGAGGAGATTGGTGTGACTCTGTCCCCACAATTCACCGAAGTGCTGCGGAGACAGTCGCATCCGGAGCCGGTCGAGGTGGTCGGCGAACAGCAGAAGCTGAGGCAGGTCGCTGGGCAGCACCCAGGCGTTGCGGCATTCCAGACAACGCAGCGGTGCCACCGGGCACAACTCTCCCGACCGGCCGTAGGGCGAGTTGTGGGGGTCCGCGCACTGGGTCAGTCCCATGTCCAGTGCGCCCCGTCGGATGTCCTCGGCTTGCCGCGGGCTCAGGCCCAAGGTCTGCGCCTGATCCGGGGCGTCCAGCACGTCGGTGGAGGTGGTCAGCACGGTCGGTCCCTCCAACGCCTTGGTGAACCAGTGGTCCTGGGCGGTGGCGATCACCTGGCCCGACATCACGCGCAGGGTCGTGCCCTGCGCGTAGTGGCCCCGGAACACCTCCTCGTGGTGATCGTTGGCCGTGTCGGCGATGCGGCCACCGAAGGCGATCGCCTTCTCCACCTTCGTGGATTTACGCAGTCGACGAATGTCGGGCGCCCCGTCGACCGTCACGTCCGCGGCGGCCAGCCAGTTCACAAACCGGGACCGGGGAAGGTTGTAGTCCCATCGCGCGATGCGCAGCTCGTAGTCGGCCGCGACCGAGGCTGCCAGGAACAGACGTCCGGCGTCCGGTGCTCGTAGCCGGAGCTGCTCGGTGACGCGCATGAGACGCCGGATGATCGCGCCGACTTCTCGGTGGGGCCGGTCGGTGAAGTCGACAGGCTCGCGAACCGTCGTTTCCGGAAGAGTCTCGGTGCCGAAGGTGCGGTGCCGCACCTTCTGAGCCCGCTGCTTGGTCAGAGTCAATCGAACGCCCGAGGGCAGGAACTCGACATCCTCATCAGTCAACGCGGTGACCTCCTCGGATGTGTGCCCGGTGGCCGCCATAAGCAGCACCCGATAGGCGTGCAGGTCGAGGTGACCGGGATAGAGCTGGCGCACCAGCCATCGCACGAGCATCCCCTTCGCCCGCGCCGCGTAGACCGGTTGGTCGGGATGTTCGATGCAGGCCCGCAACTCGGGCGGCCACCGATGGATCACCGGAAGGTTGTCGCGGATGTCGAGTGGGCTGACCTGTTGACGGGACAGGCCCCAGAGCAGATTGGCGACGTCGGTCCAGCCGTGCTCGGCCGGGTGGCGGCCCTGGGCGGCCGACGCCCATCCGTCGGAAAGGCGGGAGTCCAGTTGATTCGCCCAGGCCCACGCCGCCCGAACGACGGCGCGTTTGTCCTTGCGGGAGAACTCGTCGACTTCCTGCGTGCTGCCCGCAGCCACTCCGACCTCGCCGTCGACCAGACGACGCAGATGCGGGGCCACCGGTCGCTGATCGTGTTGTGCGCGTCGGGCGATCAGTGCCCGCACCATCGCCGCCAGGGTGGACGGCGTCGTCGAGCCCGCCCGGTAGTCGGTGGGAAGGGTTCGTTCCCACTCGGCCAACACGGCCGCGATATCGGGGTGCTGTTTGGCCAAGCTGGCCTCGTGCGCGTCCTCGGCGAGCAGGAAGTCGACCTTCGTGCAGAAATTGCGTATCGCTTGCCGGCCGACGGCGGCCGACGCGCCCGAGATCCTGCTGATCTCGGCGTAGTCGACCCACTCGTCGGCCAGCTCCCCGGCCAACCCGGCGCACCGAAACTCGTGGGGGCTGAACGTGACCTCCCGCGGTATGCCGGTCCGGTCCAGTGCCCGCACCAAACGGATACCGATCCGGTCGACCGGAGCCTCCGGCTCGGCGACCGCAGCGAAGTCGTGTTGGTGGTCGCCCCGGCGAGGCATCAGCGCTCACCCCCCTCGACCAGCACGTGACGGGCGATATCGGCGTAGGTGTCGCCTTCCTGCACCGTCCACTCGGAGAACGCGGCGTCCACCGCGTTCATCGGATCGTCGCTGTATTCCAGATAGGCGTACGTCGTGGCGGGGCTCGAATGTCCAAGTCTCCGGCTGACGATCAACAACGGGTTGTGCTTGATATGACCGCCCAGGTAAGACATGTGGCGTCGACGCCGCGCCACCGCGTCCGGTTCGTCGCCGTCCATCTGCTGTTCCAGATAGGACAACAGCTGCAACGCAAACGTATGCCTGGTGTCGTGCCATCTCCACCGCCGCCGAGGCAGCAACGGTGCACCGGGAGCATCGGCATGAACGCGCATCCGCGCCCACGCGTCGCAGCGGATCCGATACCAGGATGAAGGCCCGAGCATCTGACCGCCGTGGCCGACGAACACCGCCAGCGGCTCGACACCATATTCATTCTCCCGCATGCTGATTCGCCGCAGGTCCGGCCCCATCGCAGACATCACGAACGTCCGGCGCCGACCGTCCAGGACACCGCGCAGCGTCCCGGCCTCGTGATCGATGTGGTCGACGACGAACAACTCCCGGCGTCGACGCGCCAAGGATTTCGACGAGGCGGCGACCAGTTCCGGACGCTCCACCAGCAGAAAGGTGTCCACCGCGTCCAACGCTCCGGTCGGCACGTAGATCTCGCGGTACTTGCCATACTTCGCGCAGGCCTGCACCGGGAACTCCACAGATTCGCCCGGTCGACGCCGACCGACACCGAGTTCGGGCAGCAACACCGTCGACCACTCCGCCGGACGCATCCCAGTGCACAACGCCAAGTCGGCGGCGGCCCGACCACGGAGCGGCGCTCGACCACGGAACACAGTGCTGGCCTGTGAATCCGGCAGCTGCCCGCCCAGGCCGACGTCGCGGAAGTAACGGTATTGCGCCAAGGTCATGTGGCGAATGTCCATGCCCCGCCGCAGTCGGGGCGCCAGCGGATTGCGTCCCCTGTGGGATATCCGCAGCGGTCGGTGACGCAGGTGGCCATGCTCGACCAGCCATCGGTAGAGCTGGTTGAGCAACTGGGCCTCCTTCCCCCACGTCGCATCGCCGACTGGCTTGTCCTGCACCTGTGTGCGCAGAACGCGGTACGCCCTGAAGTCGGATTCGGTCGCTTCGAGCAGGCCCCGGTCGCGGGACCGTAGGAAGTGGACGAACCGCCGCACGATGTAGGCATACTCGCGCAACGTCTTGGCGTCCTTCTCCTCGTAGACCAGATGTCGGAACCACGAGCACAAAGGCTCGACCGGCCGCATCGTCAGCTCGTCGAGGAACACCGGTGTCCCGGCCGGGATCGCTCGATACTCGAGCAGCCGAACCACGTCGGCCGAGTCCACACCGTGGCCGTCCAGGTGCGTCCGAAGCAACGACGGATCCACGAACGACAGGAACACCCGATCCTCCTCCGAGACGACGGAGGACATAGATACACGAGCGCTACGACACAGCGATCACTCGGCACAACACAGACAGGAGGCCGATGAGACAGATTTCAACCCTGAAAAGAAGCGGTGTCACTTTCCAAATTTCATGTCACTCGCGTGTCACTTTCCAGGTTTCGTGTCACTCGGGACCACTGGATGCGTCCCCACGGCCGGGGACATGCGGACTGGTTCCGATGCGGTCGGTGCTGGATCAGGACCGGGTCGCCGCAGCGAGCTTTGCGATGTCGCTGGCGTAGACGGTGGCCAGTGCGGATGCAGCCGGTAGTAAACCACGTCGTTGTCCCAGTCGAAGGAGTCATCACCGTAGAAGCCTTTGAAGTAGGCGAGTAGGTCCGGCCAGTCTGCGGCCGGCTCCGCGTCGTGGGGGTTGAGATTTCCACAGTGCCGTATGTGAACACGCCGAGGTCTTCCCCGCGCATGTGCGCGGCGCTGACGGCGGGCCGGGCGGCGAGGTGGCGGGCCTTGGCCGCGCCGCGCGCCGTGCCGAAGTGCCACTTTCCGTGCAGGAAGTGCCCGTCCACACCGCTGATCCGTGGTTCACCTTTGGCGGTGACGGTGGACAGGGCGAGGGTGCACATGCCGGTGATGACCTGGGTGAGCTGCTCTGCGGTCAGTGTGCGCTCGGTGTTGATGATCGAACGCAGGTGGGTGGTGGAGCGGGACAGGGAGTCGTCGAGGAGGGCCTGCAGTTCTTTGAGCTCTTCTGGTGTTTCGCGCATGGAGGTCCTTGTCTGTGGTTGCGTCGATCCGAGGTCCGGCCCACGTCCACGATCGGCGCCGAACGGTGGAACCATGCTTGCACTAAGACCCTGACATCTTGTGTCAGCTATTTTCGTCTGTCTTGCGGGGCGCCAGAACTCATGCGCGGTCGGCTGGCCGGCGGTTCGAATACTTCAGGTGCGATCCACTGACCCTCGCCAGTCACAATCACTGACCGATCGACGATCGCCTTAAGGGATAGCGGCCGGCTGAGGATTCCGACAAGTTCGTCAGAATCATGCACTGACACGATCTTGAAAACCCGCAGGTCGGAGGCGCCGAGAAGTGACACCGAGACGTGGAACCTAATGGGAGTCGATCAGCGAGCCTTCGACACGTAATGGATCAGGAGGGGGAAGCTGATCACCGAGCCACCGGTCGGTGAGCACCGCAGGAACCTGAAGCGAGAGTCGATTCCTGACTGTAGAGCGTGCCCCGGCCGGTTGGTGAGGTCGCCTGTAGCGCTGATGGGATGTCGTGCCAAGTTCGAGCACTGGTCCATTAGGTCGAAGCCGGGTGTCCTTAGGCTCGAAATAGGTTGAGCGAGAACCGAAGGAAGGGGCGGTGATCGATGATCTTCATCGGCGACGACTGGGCCGAACAGCATCACGATGTGTATCTGATGGACGAGGCCGGGCGGCGGCTGGCATCTCGGCGGCTCCCCGAGGGACTGACCGGCATCCGGCAGTTGCACGAAATGGTAACCGAGCACGCCGAAGAACCAGGTCAGGTCGTGGTCGGCATCGAAACCGACCGCGGCCTGTGGGTGCAGGCGCTGACCGCCGCCTGCTATCAGGTGTACGCAATCAACCCGCTCGCGGTCGCGCGCTACCGCGACCGGCATCACGTCTCGGGCGCGAAGTCCGACCCCGGTGACGCCAAGCTGCTCGCGGACCTGGTGCGCACGGACCGACACAACCACCGCCCGATCGCGGGCGACAGCCCGGACGTGGAGGCGATCAAGGTCCTTGCCCGCGGACACCAGAATCTGATCTGGGCCCGCACCCGGCAGACCAACATGCTGCGCTCGGCGCTGCGCGAGTATTATCCGGCCGCGCTGGAGGTGTTCGACGACCTGCACGACCGCGACACCCTGGCCGTCCTCGGTCGTGCCCCGACTCCCGCCGAGGCCGCGCACCTGACCCTGCCGGCGATCCGATCCGCGCTCAAAAAGGCAGGTCGGCAACGCAATCTCGACGGTCGGGCCCGCGAAATCCAGGCCGGTCTGCGGGTCGAGCACCTCACCGCGCCGGCGCCGGTCGCTGCCGCGTTCGCCGCCACCACCCGCGCTGCGGTCGGTCTCATCGTCGAGTTGAACCGGCAGATCACCGAACTCGAGGCCGAACTGGCAACACATTTTGAGGCACACCCGGACACCGACATCTACCGCTCCCTGCCAGGACTTGGTGTTGTGCTCGGCGCCCGGGTGCTCGGTGAGTTCGGGGATGACCCCGATCGCTACACCACCACCAAGTCTCGCAGAAACTACGCCGGGACCTCCCCGTTGACGGTCGCGTCCGGCAAGAAACGCGCGGTGCTCGCCCGCCACGTCCGCAACCGGCGCCTCTACGATGCCGTGGATCAATGGGCGTTCTGCGCATTGTCGTCCAGCCCCGGCGCCCGGGAGTTCTACGACCAGCGGCGTGATGCCGGCGACCTGCACCACCAAGCGCTCCGCGCCCTCGGCAACCGCCTCGTCGGCATCCTCCACGGCTGCCTCCGCCACCGCACCCACTACGACGAACACATTGCCTGGGACCACCGCCGCACCACCCGGGCTGCTTGACGCCTTACGGCCCTGGGATGTCTACAGGTTGGGTTGTGTTGTAGGTGTCGAGATGCAGCGAAGATTAACAAGCTGACCCACTTGTTTAACAAGGGCGACATCGGTCGTTGATCGGGTCTGAGCTGCATCGATGCCCTGAATGCGGCCACATGCTGGTTCGGTTCTTGTTAGATTTGCTGCTAATTCCCTTGTGGTGGTGACACGCCTACACGACGAGCGCAGACGGCATGCCCGGGTCAATGTGCAGCGGCGTGTTCTGCCAATCTTCGTTGCATCTCGACAGTCGCAGGTTCCGCGGAGCGGTGTTCTCAGAATCGGTATGCCTCATGAGACAGGGAACTCTGGTGTCGAGGCTGGTCAGCGAGGAGATCGTGCCGGACGGACGGATGGCTGCACCGACTGACACGTGAGGTGTCCCTACCAGCTGAAGGACTCGCGATTACGGTGGCCGGCGGTGATCGCCGACGGCGACGAGTCGACCGCGGTGGTCGAGACCTAGTCGAGTACCTTCTGCAGGGTGCTCGTCACCGATCTGCGTCATTTCCTCGATCTGCCGGACGAGGTCCCCGGGCCTGCCCGCCGTCTCGCCGAGCAACTGTACGACCTGGTTCGCGCCGCCACCGCCGGTGACACCGGTACCGCCTGGGTGAGCGCGCTGCCGTGCCGGCGACGTCCCGGCAACCGCCGCTGCACCGGCCGGATGCTCGTTCTCCGCGCCGCTACCGAGGGCCCCATCGCCTCGGAATGCAACACCTGCGGCGACGCAGGACGCATCAGCGACTGGGAGGGCTCACCGTTCGATCTCCGACGCGCTCAACCGACGGAGATCGGCCCGGTGCACCACCTCCGCATCCCCGACGAGGTGGCTACGACCCTGCGCGGCATCATGCTGCTGGACACCGACTGCGAACGCGTCGCCTTCCGCGCGTATGTCGACGGCGACGACACCATCCTGCCGGTCCCCGACACCGGCCTCGAGGAACTGATCGGGTACGTGGCCGCCGACGCCAACCATGAACCGAACCGGCGCCGCCAACAGCGCCTCGACGCCGCGTTCACCGTACTCAGTGAGGCCGCCGAGAACCCGCACAGCTCACCGTCGGCCCTGGTACCTGCCGGCGACAGCACCGGCGCTGTGCCGCCGCGGCCGGGACCGGCGGTTCCCGGTCTGCCGGAGCTGGATATTGCTCGGGTGCAGCGGTGGTGCGGTGCCCGCGTTCCCGAGCACGCCCGGCATGAGGTCCGCCTCGAATGCGAGATCGCGGCGCGACATCTGACCATCGTCGAGCGGCGCGCCCCCTGGTGCGATGACGTCGGGACGGAGTGGACCAGCATGCCGATCGCCCGGCTGCGCTACACCAAGGCCACCAAGACCTGGAGTCTGTACTGGCGGGACCGCAATCTCCGCTTCCACACCTACGACCGGCTCCCGCCGTCGCCGCACCTCGAGACCCTGCTGACCGAACTCGACCGGGACCCGACCTGCATGTTCTGGGGCTGACGAACCCCAGGTGCGTCCGATGGGCGGGTGCCACATCGAATCCCGCACGAGGCGACACTTCGGGGTCACCCGCGAGTTGTGCACCATGACGCCGTACGACGTCCGCAGGCCTGGGCGGCGGCGTTCGATGCCGAGTTCGACGGCATCCGGTACCAGACGCGGTTCACCACCGTACCGACCGCCAATGCTGCCGCTGTGTTCGGTCCTGTCGGCGGGGCCTCTTTGGCCGGTGGACCCCGGCCGGAGCCGAATTCAGGCACCGACCAGACCATTTGGTTGGGCTATGAGGCTCCCAACGTGAAGCATTCCAAAGTGCATGAGAGTCATCACAGTGCGGCGACGACGGTTTCGATAGAACTATGGACCCATAGACATTGGATAGGGTAAGGGCAGGGATGCCGCCCGAAACGAGGGGAACAGATGGGCTACTTCGAGGGTCGTGTCGTCGCAATAACAGGAGCCGGGGCGGGAATTGGACGCGAGCTAGCTCTACAGCTGGTTCAATCTGGCGCACATCTGGCGTTGTCAGACTCGTCGGAGTCTCTACTGCTCGCTACCGCTGACCTGTGCGCAGACGGTCCCGGAGACATCTATACGTCGGTTGTCGATGTGACGGATCGAGCTGCGGTACTTGCCCATTCAGCAGATGTCGCTTCTCGATTCGACCGAGTTGACGCTCTGATCAACAATGCTGGCGTACTTTTTGCCGGCGACGTCCTGGACACTACCTTCGAGGACTACGAGCGAGTGGTCGACGTTGACTTCTGGGGAGTCGTCAACGGAACGAAGGCCTTCCTTCCACACGTGATGCGTTCAGATCGAGGGCACATCGTCAACATCTCCTCGGCCTTTGGGTTGATGGCCGCTCCGTCGTATTCCGCCTATAACGCGGCCAAGTTTGCTGTACGGGGTTTCACTGAGTCGCTCCGCCAGGAGATGGCCCTCGAGGGACATCGCGTAAAGGTGACATGCGTTCACCCGGGTGGAATTCGGACCACCATCGCGCGCACTGCTAGGCACGCGGCAGGAGTAGACGGGACCGAACTCGCTGATTCATTCGAGCGGCGTATAGCGAGAACAGATCCGAGTGCCGCCGCTCGGACGATCCTCCGGGGCGTTCAACGCGGGTCTGCGCGCGTCTTGATCGGCGCAGACGCCAGAGCGGTCGACATGGTTACGCGAACACTCGGATCGCGCTATCTGTCCATCCTGCCCGCCCTGAAGAAGCTTGGTGCGTAGCTGGACGTTCGACCTGAACAGCGTTCAATCCGGACAGGCTAGGATCTCCTCGTTCATTCGGTCGGGGAGGTTTTGGATGGCGACAAAGTGGTTACTGGTAAGTACGTTCGGGGGCGCGGTGCCGTCGATTGTGGGACAGGGCCGCACACCCAAGCCCTTCGTGCCGTTGGAGCAAGTGATCAAGAGCAGGCGGTCATTTGCAGATGCGACTTCGGCGATCACTGAGGTCATGGCCAACCCGACAAAGGTTGACAGGCTTTCCAGTGACGGCCGTCGCCGGGTTATCGCGGACCCCTTGTGCACATTCGAGGGCCGACTTCACGCCATCTATCTGTGGGCCGGATTGGCTGAAGAGAAGGTTGCACAACGCGATCCGGCTGGAGCCTGGTACTTCAATCTCACCGACCTCAAAGTCAGTGGTAGCGAGGATCTTTTCGACTTGTATGGGGTAGCACCCGAGAATCGTCGATCTGAGGCTGCAATGGCTGGGGCGTTCGATCGGTTGGATACCGGCGTCGACGAGGGGCAAGCACTAGCCAAGATCGTTCAGTCGACCCCGGGGATGGAACACCAGGCGGTGTGGACGGTCAAACGCGACGACGGCGACCGCCGTGCTGCGCATTTCTCGTGCCGCGCTGTTGAGGAACGGCCCGATCCGAACCGCGATCGGAAGGTGGTGATTCTGAGGGGTGTTACACATGACATAGGTCCGGCGGACGATGTGCCGACTGCACCGCCGCCGGTCATTCTGGAACATCGCGTCTTGGAGGCCAAGTTGAAGCCTGGTGAGTATCTGGCCTACGTGGATATCAAGAAGCTGAGCCTGATCAAATGGCGAGGCAACCCGATGCCCGGGATTGCTTGGGAAGGTGGGGTAGGGGAGCCGACGCCGGCGATGCACCCGGATGACGTCGCGGTTGCGCGGCGTCTATCTGCAGAACTTGCGCGTGGTAGCACCTCTGGTGTTGTTCGCTTTCGCGGGCTCGATGGTGAGTGGAAGCCATTGCACCTTGAGGTCTCGTTGATGGTCTTTGACCAGCACACGACTGGTGGACTCGTCACCGTGTCGGCGGCGCCGCCGCCGGGACATCTGTGACTCTTCCTCGCTAGCTCTCGATCACCTGCCGGCACGGCGCCGAGTTCTCGACGTACCTGCGGCTAGGCTGCGCTCGGGTAGCTTAGCTAGCCCGACAACGGTTTCATCGCCCGTTTGGGGCGGCGGCACATACGGCTGGTGCCACGATGAGAAGAATGCGTACCGATCATCGGCGCAACGGGCATCAGTTCTCGGATGGAGCCGGTCATTTCCGGCTCGCCCGGGCGGGGCTAACACGGCTGCGGAGCCCATCGAGTCTCATTGTTCGCGTGGAACTGGAAAGGATTTATCAGTCACTATTGGCGGATACGAGTGTTGGTGCGCGCTGGGCCGTGGATGGTGACACCGCGTTGCGCTATGGCGTGGGCATTGTCGTGAAGAAGTATTCGGCTGTTGTCGGTGGCGTGGACGGTGGTGTGTCCCTCGGCGTGGACGGTGACCTGGTCGTAGGCGTGGATAGTGGATTCGTCGGTGGCGCGGACTTTGGCTCGGTCGACGGCGTAGACGATGGATTTGTTGCGGGCTTCGACCTCGGTGTCGTCGAAGGCTTCGATGATAGCGATGGTGTACGCGAAGCAGCGGGTGTGTCCCTTGAGCTGCACCTGCGCCGCGTCGGTGACGACGATGGCCCGCGACTTCGTCTGGTGGTGCGGTGTACTGCCGGTGATCCGCAGGGTGCCGGTGCCCTCGAGGTCGTGGAGTTCGAGGATCTGCTCGGGCGGGGCGTCGATGACGACGGTCTTCGCGCCCTGGGCAAATCGGGCGACGACGTCCGTGGCGGTGCGGCACGGAGTCCGAGGTGCGCGGCACTGTTGCTTGCGTGTACGTGTCGAGGTGGTTGGGCGCCTCATGCTCGACAACCTAGCCGCGATCGCCGCGCGAGAGCGGGTGCCGCGCGGGAGGCGACGAGTTCGGCACATGTGAGCTATCGCGGCGACATTCGTCGATGCCGTCGATCGTGCTGTCATGCCGCGGACCGACCGGTGGAATTGATCTGAGCCACAATGGCCCGGGCCCTGGAGTAGTCCGCCCCTCCGTTCGATCTGGTGGGGAACCTGCCGTAGCGGACCCTCGCCGGCGCCGAAATGGGGAGCGCAAGCGCTCCGGTCGAAGTATTCCGACGCGTCCCCCGCTTCTTACCCCGCGTGGTTCTCCACTCTTGCTCTTCGTTCCACCAGGTAAACAGCTCGCGGTCTACCAGATGTCGGGAGGCACGTCGCGCGTTGAAGCCCGCAACCCCAAGGGTCTGCGCGGCCATCTCGAACACCCGCAGCAACTCCTCACCGGTGGCATTCTCAATGAGCAGCCCCGCCGAGTGCAGGCGGGTGAGTGCCCGCTGGATGAAATCTGTGCCGTAGCCAGTCTTCTCCGCCAATCCGTCCAGGCTCTCGACCCCGGACCGGTAGTACCAGTGGACACGTGCGGTTGCCCCACCGAGCCCACCGCACCTCGACGGACTCCATAGATCGTGGGTGTGATGGGGGAGGAGTGTGAGTCCGGGCCCAGGAGCGGGGGCGGGTTCCCCTTGTGTTGCATGAGAAGTAGTCTCTACGCCCACATCAGGCGGCTGGTTGAGGGTCCACCGTGCAGCTCGCGTCCCGGCGCTTGGAGTGGTTAGCGTGACCCAGCCTTCCCGTGCCAGCACACGAAGCCTGCGCGAGACCGTGGAGGCATCGAGAGCGCACGTCTGTCCCAGGCGGCGGCAGTCGATGTCGAGGACCCGAGTCCGGGCAGCGCGCGCTAGCGCGGTCAGTGCGTGCAGGATCCGTTCGTCACTTGCTCCTCCTCGTCGCCCCCAGTGCGCCGTTGCCGATGCAAGGGCATACTCGATGTCGTCGAGTTCGTCGTCGATCGGTTCCCGTGGCGCCTGGCTGAAGCTAACGGTGAAGGTAGCGGCCCGGGCAAGGGCGCGGGACCATTGGCGTTCGGTGTCGTCGCGGCCGCGGGCAGCGTCCTCACGAAGCCGAATCAGACCCGGAGCAGTGGCAACGGCGGCGCGGGCGTCGTCGAGTGTGTGTCCGGCGCGAGCCATAGAAAGAAGGATGGTGTGAGCGAGGGCACTGCGGTCCGCCCCTTTAGACGGCACCGTCGCGAGCAAAGCCACGGTTCGGTGGGGTAGCGGCCGCCGGGGTCGGTCGAGTCTCGGACCCGCAGCATCCTCAATGATCCGCTGCGGCCGCCGTCGTTGTTCCTCGGGTGGTGTAGCGCGCGCGACATGGGGATGCTGCGCGAGGAGCCAGTTGACGACTTCCGGCGTCGTCCCGCGGCTGACACGATCGAGAGTCTGCTGCAACTCTGCACCGGCCAGGTGGGGCACGGACCGTCCACCGTCGCGGTGTGGTGCGCCTGGAGGCCGCACAACTCCCATATGAGGTTTGCTCAGGGGTGATGTGTCGAAGGTGGCATAGTGCCGTCCGAGCACGTGGTTGAGTTTCCCGACAGCGGCCAGGTCAGCCCCGTCCTCGCCAAGTCGGAGCCAGATGTGTTGGCCCCCCCGGGGCCCGGAGTGCGCACGCAAGTAGTGGACGCCCAGGTCGTCGAGGTGTCCGGCGAGGCGGTCCGAATCGCTACGAGCCTGATCGGCGCCAAAACGGGACGAATCGAAGTCGAACGCCAGAAGCCGAAAGCGCTGGCCCGAGTCGGCGAGATAGATCGCCCAAGGAAATTCCAGCTGCTGCGGGGGAATGGAGATGGTGGTGTCGTAGCTATGTTCTCGTTTCGGGTCGACGCGGACACGCCGCCGCGGCGACCACATGCGGGTGCAAGTGTCGTAGAGCAGTTGTGTGCTGTCAGTGTCACCACTTAGCGGGGTGACACGCGCATGAGTTATTAGACCTGCATCAGGGTGTGCGCTACCCTGGGCTCTGTCCAGCAAGACAGTCCCTCCGGGGAAAAGCAGTACAGAGAATCGAGCGGCAAACTCGTTTCTCGACCAACTTCAAAGACCCAATGCCCTCGGCCCTGCCCGGTCGGGGGTTTTTTGGCTAGTTGGTGTGATGCACTACGTGGTGTGTGTTCGGTTGTGCGGCGTTAAGGCCGCCATCGCGTTTACGCGGAAAGTTTCAGCACCTCCTGGTTGGTCTCCTGAACGAGCTGGGTATGGCCGGTAGCGGCTGCGAGAAGATCTGCCAGGTACTGGCTCATATTCACACCCGCTGCCATCCGCCTACGTTCGAGCTCCTCGAACACCACGTCAGGGACTCTGCTGGTTACGCGAGTCCGGCCTCCCTTGTATGGGTTTCCCATTCCCTTCTCCTTCCCTGACCGTCCAACTTCGGACCCCAATCAGGATCCGCACCAAACCTGTCACAAGTTGGGCAGATAACGATGAAGACACGCCGTCGAACGATCTCAGAGATGCGCGAATCCGTGCTTTAGTTGCGTGATTACTTATAGGTTCTTCGCGCGTGTCTCGCGCTGTTCACATCCGCGCTTCCACGCTTCTGCAACGATTCGCTTGTCGACCCCATAGAGCTCGGCGATCTTGGGCACAAGGTCATCGCGGACCGGCTTTGCCCCGTTCTCGATCTCGGCCAACGTAGTGGCCCCGATTCCGAGCTGGGCGGCTGCGTTTCGTTGATTCAGCGCTGCCCGCACTCGAAGGTCGCTCATTCTGAGTTTGCCAGCCGGAATCGGCACGAGCACAGAGATTGACGTGTCTAGGGCTTCGGCAAGAAGACCGAGCATTTCCGGTGCCGGCCTTGACCGTCCAGTTTCCCAGGTCGAGACGGCCTGACGGGTTGTACCGATTCGGGCCGCGAGATCGTCCGGTGTGAGTCGTGCCTTCACACGTTGTTCGCGGAGCTTGTCACCCCGGAATCCTCTGACTCCGCTGCGAGGCACTTCATCAACTCCCGGGGTCCGGCCACTTCTGTATCCGACCATTGTTGCCCTTCCCGGAGTGAAGTAACGCGCTGACAAGCCCTATAGTTGCGTGTTATTGTTGCGACGATCGTCGCCGCTTCGAGCGGCCGAGCTCAGGGGTAGGGGCGGGAATGAAAAGCGTGAATAGGTTGCGCGCAGAAGCTGCCGCGGTTTATGATCCTTCCGCGCGCCCCACCGGGGAGTCCTGCGGCCTTGTACACGTCGGGTCTGCTTGTAGCGCAAAAGGTGATGCACACCGTCTATTTGGTGTGCCCTTTGGACTCCCGGGGGCGATCGTGTCGGAAACAACTAAGACAAGGTGTGGCTCGTGCAGAGTCGCACCTTCGCGTGCTTCTGACGCCCACAATCACCAGGTCACCACCACCGCGACCAGCGGTTCGGCTCGTCGAGTTTCTGAAGTCGAACGGGCTCAGACTTATTCGCTCCGGACAGAATTCCGAATTCCCAAGACTTCCACTGTGCGGTTGAACTTCTGCCCAAGTCACCGCTCAGTGGTCTCACTTCGCAGCTCGTGGCTCGCACGCGGGCCAACTAGTGCTGCGCAGAAAACCCCAGATGCGGTGATGATTGGCGTCCTCGCCCGCACCTGGGGTTCTACTCCCAACAGCGTTTCAACGCGTAAACGTCCACGCCGCAGGATCTCGGATCCCCGCGGGCCATTTCTGTACCCAGTTGGAGGCTCCGATGTCTTTGGGTGCCCACATCCACCCGACCACTAATCGTACTGCTGCCCCGTTTTCGTTACAGGCCGATTCCACCGAGTCCGCTCCTCACGTTCCGATCTCGTGGAATGAGGGCGGGCGGCCGCTCGGCGTCATCGCACATTGCGCTGGTCGGGCGCCTGGTTACAGGTGCTACAGCATCGGTCTTCCTGGGTTTTCGACCTGTCCCGCGGGCCACTCCTTGGTGCCGTATTCGTCACCCTGGGTCGGCGTTCAGCCCGTCGTCTAACTCGCTGACAGATTCCCAATTCAATTCTCCATTAAGGATTTCGCGATGTTACTCGTCCTTCTGATCACCTTGCTCTTCGGTCTCGGCGGGGCCTTCCCTGGCTGGCCAGCCTGACCGTTCGCCTCACGGCCGGTCGAGGGCCAGTCAGCCTCCTGCCCAGCTTCCAAAGTTGTTGTTATTCAGATATTTCCGATTCGTCTTCGGCACCTGCGGTTGCACAGAGGTGCACCGCAACGGCGTTTCCTTCGAGAGAAAGCGAGTAGTGATGAGTAGATCAGGTGGGGGCCGGCATCGTCGGCGGGCGGAGCGGGCAGCGGTGTGGTGCGCGGTTCCTGTGGCGCTGTGCGTGGCATGTGCGGGTGTGGCGCAGGCAGCCCCGTCGCAGCCGGGTACTGGTGGTGGGATTCAGCCGGGTACCGGTGGTGGGAGCCAGTCGGGGACGTCCGCACCTGCTCCTGAGCGTGAATACCTGCCTGGTTACATCCCTTCCCCTCAGGTGCAGAACGCGGAGTGGCGTTCGTACGAGGACTTCGAGCAGGGGTACTCGCAGCCGACGTATGTGGAGCCGCAGTACACCCAGCCGGTGTATGTGGAGCCGCAGTACACCGGGCCGGCCTATGCGCAGCCGGAGCAAACTGTGCCCGCGCCTGCCCCGGCTGCGCCGCCTCGCCCGCCGATGGTGCAGCGACCGGGTATCGCTCCGATCCAGGCCCCGCCGAACACACTCCTGCTCGGTTCTGCGCTCCTGCCCCGGCCTGATGTCATTCCGGAGCGGGAAGCCCAGCAGGTCAACAACACACTGTCCGCGTTGCAGGCCGATGGCGGAAACCTCGTCACTTCTCTCGGTGTGCCGACGAAGCAGGCCGACCGGCTCGCGGCGGGCACGGTGACCGGAGTCGTGGTTGGTGGTGCAGCCGGCGCGCTGGCGGTCGGCGCACCGGCCGCCGTCCTCGGTGCGGCGGGTGGTGCAGTCATCGGCACCGTCGTCGGTATCGGGGTCGGCACGACGCTGGCGACGGTGTTCATCCCGGGTGTCGGCCT
>NZ_WXYH01000286.1:0-727 GCF_009872365.1 Rhodococcus sp. T7 | reverse complement strand
ATTACTGTTCACCCCGTGGTGCACCATGGTGGAGAATGCTCGACTCGATGATGTTGGTGAGGAACTCCATGGATCCCGTAGTCGCACAATCCGAATTCACCGGTGATGGTGTCATGCTTGCCGGCGACCGATGGGATCCACCGGCACCGGGTGACGGCGGATCAGGCGTCGGCAGAAAGGGCCTGGTCCTGCTGCTGCACGGCGGCGGGCAGACCCGGCATTCCTGGCGAAACACCGGACGCAGTCTCGCGGCGGACGGCTGGTCCGCCATTGCGCTGGATGCCCGTGGGCATGGAGACAGTCAGTGGGCACCGGACGGGGATTACGGCATCGATGCGTTGGTCGCCGACTTGACCTCGGTCATCAATGAGCTGGGGGAGAAGCCGGTACTCGTCGGTGCCTCGATGGGCGGTATGACCTCGTTGATCGGGCAGGGGGAGAATCCCGATCTCGCTCGCGGCCTGGTCTTGGTCGATATCGCACCGAAGGTCGAAACGAGCGGTACCGCGGAGATCATGGCCTTCATGCGCAGTGGCCTCGAGGGTTTCGAGAGCCTCGACGACGCGGCAGCGGCGATCGCGGCGTATACCCCGAACCGTGTCCGCAAGCCCAACCCGCAGGGGCTGCGCAAGAACCTTCGCCTGCGTGATGGCCGTTGGTACTGGCATTGGGATCCGGAGTTCCTGCGCGTCGGCGACGAACCCACTCGCCAATCCGACTCGATCGT
>NZ_WXYH01000285.1:0-735 GCF_009872365.1 Rhodococcus sp. T7 | reverse complement strand
GCGCCCGGCTCCCACGGCGGCAGCGGGGAACCGTCCGGGGAGGACAGCTCGAGCTGCACGACGTCGGAGGCCAGAATTTCCCGGCGCGTCAACGTCAAAGTTCTCGACTGTTCGAGATCCGAATCCACCGAGGCCTCCCTCGATTCACTGACCATCGCATCTGACATGACTTACCACCTGTTCGGACTGGACGAGGGTTCCATCAACTGGCTACTACGCCCGGAATGATCGACCGAGTAACAACCATAAAACTAACATTATTTAAACAATATTAGTAGAACTTACTGGGAGATCCGCGCATCCTTGAATCCACGTCCGGCCGCTCGCCAAGGCCGTTGCTGCCGAGACCTATTCGACGACGACGCCGCTCGCGATCCAACTCCACGGCGGACCCGGGTTCACGGGAGTACGCGGCCCGCGGGTACTTCATGCGAGCCGTCAGCGACGCCGCGTGCCGGGCACGGCAATTGCTACGGAACGTCGATGGAAGCGCGAAAAGTACATGCCAGGCAACGTGTCTCAGTCGTTTCGCGTGCACACTCCGCAGAATGTCCACCGGTTGTGCCCGCTGGGCCCCAACGTCCTTTTCAGGCGGCTCCGCCCGTGAGTGGTTGACGAGGGCAGAGGCTCGTTAACCACGCATGGGCGCGAAGCTCCCTGTCGCTGAGTATCATTCGGTGGTAATCGTTTCGGAATCGAGCACTGCGGTCCCGAGCCAGTGACACAGTGCCAGCG
>NZ_WXYH01000284.1:0-749 GCF_009872365.1 Rhodococcus sp. T7 | reverse complement strand
CTGTAGCGTCTCGCTTTCGATGACATCTCAAGAAGCTGCGACCTGCGCGTTTCTAAGTTGTCTCGAGGTGTGACCGTCTCGGCAGCCATGGCATTTTCTTAGCCGGCACCACGATGCGGAGCGGGTGGGAAGTACCGACCCAGTGCCGAGACGTGCGAACGAGTGGTACCGGCTATCACCAATCGGGCCGGCAGGCAGCCCGCAGTTGTGGTGCTCAATCGACGTACCGTAGTTGCAGGTAGTAGCCTGAGCCCACTTTCGCCAGGATGCGACGCGCGGCGGGTGGTGCCCAGTTCGCCTCGGGGTATTGAATGACTTGTGGTGCAACGAGTTCGACAGTCTTTCTGCGGGTCACTAACGAGCAGCCGCCCTGAGCGACCACGTTTTGAACCCAATCGGATTCAGGGCCGTAGTCGAGTGAAATTCGGTAGCCATCCGCGAACGGGTGGACATTGACCGGAGTCCGGTACTCCCGGCGTGACTTTCGCCCCCGGTGGACGACGATCCCCATCCACGGCGCGTGGCCGGCGAGTCGGCCGTAGGTGCGGTTCGTGATGAGTCGGTTGAACTTGGCCAGCTGTCGTGGGAGCACTCCGGTCTCCTGCCACCTCGATAACGAAGCGGGCCGCACAACGGCAGCCCTACGACGATCATCGACCCTGGCGACCCGTCGACCCGACATTCGAAATCGGCGTGTCTCACAACGATGGCGGATCCGCCATCGGACCGCCACTCACCGTGAGATTCCG
>NZ_WXYH01000283.1:0-782 GCF_009872365.1 Rhodococcus sp. T7 | reverse complement strand
TCCATCGTCGGGAGACCTCGACGTCTATCTGCGGACCGACGCGCCCGGCCGACCTACACCCTCATCTGGGAAGAGCCGTCAATCCGGCATCGAGCATCTGCTCCATCACCTGACGAAGGTGTGATCCGGGAATGCCTCCAGTCCGCCCGAGATGGCCTCCCGGGCCGCTACCGTGTCCCGAACGATCCAGAATCTGGCCCCGTCAATATCAGCGGGGCGGCCGCCGGAAACCGCATCGTCACGGCCGCAACCTGCCGCCACATCTCCCCTAGCGCCCGGCCGTGCTCGACAGTGATGCCCGCCAACAGTGCATCCCGCACGGTGTGCCAGGGCGCCGCCAGCAACCGCGCCGCGTGCTCATCGCTGACGCACACCCCCGAGTTTCGCACTCCTCGAGATACCCGGGCGATGCCATCACGAGAGAGCTCCTCCGCCACCCTGGACGCGTCCTCACGGCCCACTCGGGTCACCTCCGCTGTGGGGGGAGGGTCTCGGTGACCACCTGTGCCAGGCGGGGCGGGCGGTGACGAGTGTGGCAGACGTGGTGTGAGTGTGTCGGACACGGTCAGGGAGATCGGTTCCGGCCTGAATGGCAAACGCACCGAACTCCACATGTGGGAGAGGCCCGACCGGGTTCGGGTATATCGAGGCCGCCTTGTCGGTACAGGGTCGTACCCTGCTGGTGTTGGACGGTACTGAGGTGGCTGAATCGCCCCGGGTTCTACGGAGGCTCGGCTATCTGGTTCCGGCCTCAGCGAGGACCGGTGTCTCACGGTAGTCGG
>NZ_WXYH01000282.1:0-782 GCF_009872365.1 Rhodococcus sp. T7 | reverse complement strand
CCGTGGATCGAGCGTGCCCAAGAACCCGGCCAGGCCAGTCCGCAGGCCACCGACCCCGGTTCGAACGGTGGCCAGCCCGGAGAAGGCGGCACCTCCTCGGCACCCGGCCTCGAGGTCTACAACGCCCGCCAGGTCGCCATCGCGAAGCAGGTCGTCGCGGTCGGGGAAGCGATGGGACTGTCCGAGCGCGGTATCACCGTGGCCCTGGCCACCGTCGGCCGCGAATCGACCTACCGAATGCTCGCCAGCTCCGTGGTCCCGGAATCGCTGAACTACCCGCACGACGGGGTAGGCAGCGACCACAAGTCCGTCAACCAGTATCAACAGCAGGTCGATATCTGGGGCACCGTCGACGAGCTGATGAACCCGATCACCGCGAACGTGAAGTTCTACCAGGCCCTTCTCCAGATCGACGGGTGGGAGTCGATGCCCGTCACCGTGGCCGCCCAGACAGTTCAAGGTTCGGCCCACCCCGACGCGTATGCGCAGTGGGAACAAGCCGCCACCATCATGTACCGCGAGTTCAAGGGCGCCAGCAAGGAACTGACTCCCGACGAGCTCGCCCAGATCTCCAAAGCCGGTGCTGCAACCGCCGTCGCCGCGGGCGGCATCCTGCCCGACCCCTGCGGCGGCGCCACCGGTAGCCCGCACGCGCCCCTCGCCGCGGGCCCCTTCGGACAGAAGATCATCGAGGCGGCATCACGGTGGCTCGGCACCGAGTACGCCTGGGGCGGCGGCGACGTCAACGGACCCACCCACGGCATCAGCGACGGCGGCGGTGC
>NZ_WXYH01000281.1:0-795 GCF_009872365.1 Rhodococcus sp. T7 | reverse complement strand
GCTGTGGTGAAGCGGCCGAGGTAGTTGAAGCTGATCTGGGGGTCGGGGAGGTCGCGGAGTCGGTCGGCGGTGTGGGGGTCGAGGTAGCGTAGTTGTCCGTATCCGGCGCCGTGGTCGGGGATGGTGCGCAGTTGTTCCTTGACGGTTTTGAGGGCGGTGCCGGCGGCGGGTCCGCCGGTGAGGGCGTCGTCGAGGTCGATGCCGGTGAGGTCGAGGCGGACGGGGTGGAGGGTGGTGAACCAGCCGACGGTGCGGGAGAGGTCGGCACCGGGGATCAGGGTGTTGTCCCGGCCGTGGCCTTCCACTCCGATCAGTGTGCTGTCGGTGGGGTGGCCGCGGCGGCGTCTGAAGGTGCTGACTGCGAGGGCGAGGGCCGTGAGCAGTGCGTCGTCGACAGTGCCGTGGAACCGTCGCGGGATATCCCCCAGAAGTGCCTCGGTGACCTCGGGTGAGGCCGTGACGGTGACGGTCCCGGTGGTGTCTACGGTGTCGAGAGTCGGGTCGAGGGGGCGGGACCCCAGCAGGGGGTCGGGGCCGTCGAGGATGCCGAGCCACAGGGGTAGTTCGGGGGCGCGGTCGGGGGCGGTGTCGGTGAGGGCGTGGGCCCAGCGGCGCATGGAGGTGCCGACCGGCGGAAGTGCCGGTGGGGTGCCGGTGCTGACGGCGGCCCAGGCGGCGGCGAGGTCGGGGACGAGGATGCGCCAGGACACTCCGTCGACCGCGAGGTGGTGGATGACGAACAGCAGCCGTCCCCGGTCGGGGCGGTCCTCGGTGGATTCGAACCAGACGACCTGC
>NZ_WXYH01000280.1:0-814 GCF_009872365.1 Rhodococcus sp. T7 | reverse complement strand
GTCCAACTGTCACGCGGATATCTACGCCGTCCAGGCCTGACGGCCGAACGCTTTGTGGCGAGCCCGTTCGGAAACGCGGGCGAAAGACTTTATCGCACAGGAGACGTTGTCCGATGGTGCGAGAACGGCATGATCGAATACGTGGGGCGATCTGACTTCCAGGTCAAGATCCGCGGTTTCCGGATCGAACTGGGGGAGGTCGACGCAGCGTTGGCTGCGCATCCCGATGTGGAATTCGCAACCACTGTTGGTCGTCGTCTTCCTTCAGATGAGACCGTCCTGGTGTCGTACGCTCTGCCGCGTTCAGGTTCGAGAATCGACGGAACGCAACTGGAAGCGTTTGTCCGACAATCGCTCCCTCGGCATATGGTGCCCGCGGTCATCATGATGTTGGACGAGATTCCCTTGACGCCGGTAGGCAAGCTGGACCGAGAGGCATTGCCGGAGCCGATTTTCGCCGCCCGCGAGTTCCGACCGCCGTCGACCCATACCGAGGAATTGATTGCAGGGGTGTTCGCGGAGATTCTCGGGATCGAGCGAGTGGGTGCAGACGACGACTTCTTTGATCTCGGTGGCACTTCGCTGATTGCGGCGAGGGCGGCATCCCGGATCGGTGCGGCGTTGGATATCAGGATTCTTGTCGGAATGATCTTTGACGCCTCGACAGTGGCTGAATTGGCGACCGCCGTGGATTCTCATGTCGGCACCGGCAGTCGGGTTCCGCTGGTGGCGCAACAGCGTCCGGGGCGGGTGCCGTTGTCGTTGGCGCAGTCTCGGATGTGGTTTTTGAATCGGTTCGAGCCTGGTTCTGCGG
>NZ_WXYH01000279.1:0-820 GCF_009872365.1 Rhodococcus sp. T7 | reverse complement strand
AAACGCGGACGCACGACCAATCCCTGACCACGTAGACGGCGCACGAACTCCGCCTCCGACTTCGACGCCGTCGCACACGCACGGACGCGGCGTGCGAGAAGTTCGCGGTCCAACTCGCCGGTACCTTCGCGCACGGCGCGGTGCTTCTCGGCCCGGTGGTAACCGCGCTCACCCGAACCGGTTTCCCGCGAGGCGATCACCGCGAGTCCGTGCTTGCGCTCGAGTTCGCCCGCGAGATCGCTCGCGCGCTTCTTAGACCGCCACAAGTCGACCTTCGTACCGTCCTCGCGCACCACAGACGCCGCAATGTGGATGTGATCGTTGCCCTTGGTGGACACACCGTGCCGGACCGCCGCCCAGCGGGCGGGGGACCGGCCGGACTTATCGGTGAATCCCATGCCGTCCATGAATTCCTGCGTGATTGCGCCCCACTGCTCGTCGGTGAGCAGCCCCTCGTCGGCGTGCAGCGACAGCGAGCAATGCCACACGTTCGCATCCCGCCACGGGTCGATCGGGTCCCGAACCTTCTTGCCGTGCGAGTCCCGCACGTCCTCACCCTTGTCATTGCGGAGGTAGTTCGGTTCCCGGACCTCGGTACCGAAAACCCGCCGCGGTTCGTCGATCTGCCGGGCGATCGCGATCGCGTCCTGATGCGACAACTCGTTGTCGTCATGCCACGCCATGATCGCCGGATCTCCCGCCACCAGGTGCGGATCGGTGTGCTCGTTCGACCGGCCCGGACCTTGCAGATACGACAGCAGGCCGGTCATCTTCTCACCACTGGTGATCTTCACGATCATCGCGCGTCGAACTCCTGCAA
>NZ_WXYH01000028.1:0-21767 GCF_009872365.1 Rhodococcus sp. T7 | reverse complement strand
TGAGCGGCGTCGCAGACACGGCTGGCGCACCGCGCGCAGCGGGCGGTTCCATCTAGGCGGCTCCGCCGCCCGTGCGCCGTTCTGGTTGCTGTAGCTACCAGAAAGGCGCACGAGTGCGAAGCGCCTAACGCAGGGTGACCTGCCGGCCCCGCAGTCCGTCGCGGGCGCGTCGTTCCTCGGTGGTGAGGGGCGCGTCGACGGCCAGGGCCTCGGCCAGTCGCTGACCGAGTTCGACGGTGGCGGCGGCCCATTCGTTCGCATGCTTCTCGCGGTCCAGGTCGAACACCGGGACCAGCAGTCCGTGGGTCCGGAACGACCCGGCGTAGCGCGAACCCTCACCGAGGTGCAGGCCGCCGGTCGCGTGCACGCGCGCCAGGGCCAGCATCAGATCGTCCTCGTTCTCCGGGCGCACCCAGCGGATGTGCGCCTTCTCGCCTGCGTCGACCCACCATGCGGCGACGACGCCCTCGGCCTCGACCCGCGCGGACGGCATGATCGCCGCATTCGCGTGCTGCACGGTGGCCGCGACCTCGGGGGCCGGCTCCACACCTTCCGGGATCCACCAGTTGAAATCCTGGTGCACGGTGATGTCGAGCGGTGCGTCCGCGTCGATCACGTCGGCAAGCGCCGGGGTCTCGGATCCCGGGTTGGCGGAGGCCAGCGATTCGCCGCCGGCGGCGTCACGGACCCAGACGACGGACGCGGCCAGGTCGGCGCCGAGGTCGGCCGAATGCGCCTGAACCTGCACACCGACGAATCCGGTGGCACTGTCCCCCTCGTCGCGGACCAGCGCCGCGACGGCTCCGGGCAGCACGGTCGCGAGCGTCACCGGACGGGACGAATCCTTCACGGGAAGCGGGGCGGTCGCCGACGGGACGAACTCGCGCAGCGCCACCAGATCGCATTCGGCGGCGAGGCCTTCGAACGGCCGGGTCACGGCCGCCGCGGCGCTCTCCCGTTCCGCCTGCCGCTGCGCGAGCTTCTCGGCGCGGGCACTGTCGGGCTTCGGACCACTGTTTCTCTTGCTCTTCTTTGCCACGACGCCAAAACCTACACGCCGACGCCGGTCAGGTCAGGAGGCCAGCCACTTCTTGGTGCGCCCGGGGTGGTTGGTGGCCACCCAGCTGACCCCGAGTTCGCGGCACAGTTCGACGTCGCTGCGGTTGTCGACGGTCCAGCAGTACGTGGCCCGTCCCGCGGCGGCGGCCTTGTCGACGATGTCCGGGTGTTCGTGCAGTGTTTTCACCGACGGGCCGACCGCGGTGGCGCCGACGGTGGTCGCGGCTCCCCCGCCGAGGTACCGGGCGGATTCGCCGAGCAGCACGGTCGGGAGCATCGGCGCCGACCGGCGGATCCGCCACACCGCTCCGGCGGAGAACGACATCACGACGGCACGGGAGTGGTCGGCGGACGGGGGTGTGGCGATGCCGAAGCGTTGCAGTTCGGCGAGGACCTTGCTTTCGACGAGGCCGCCGAACCGCACGGGGTGCTTGGTTTCGATGAAGAGTTTCACCGGGCGCGCCGTCCAGTCCAGTGTGAGCGCGATCAGCGCGCTCAATTCGAGGAGTTCGGCGGGCTCCTCCTCGGTCCCGTAGTTGAACTCCGTCAGTTCCTCGAGGGACATCTCGCTGACGACGCCGGTGCCGGTGGACGTCCGGTCGACGGTGCGGTCGTGGACGCACACGAGGTGGCCGTCCCGGGTGAGCCGCACGTCGCATTCGAGTCCGTCCGCGCCTTCTTCCAGTGCCAGTTCGTAGGCGGCGAGCGTGTGTTCCGGCATGGCCGCGGATGCGCCTCGGTGGGCCACCACCAGGGGCCCGCGCCGGTCGGGGCTCACGACGCGACGGCTTCCCGGTCGGCGTCCCCGGACGTCTTCTCCGCCGACTTTACGGCGGGCTTGTCCGCATCGGTCCGCGGCAGCGGATCGGTGGCGATCACCCAGCGGGTGACGGGTTCCTTCGCGCCCTTCAGTGTCCGGCCCTCGAGCCGCCGGAGCACCATCAGCGCGAGGAGGGCGGTCGCCGAGGCGACCAGCGCCGTGAACGCGGCCAGCAGAACGCCGTCCGCCATGGCCTGCAGCCCCGGCCTGGACCGCCAGAACCAGTTGAAGACGACGAGCACGGCGCCGAAGACCCACAGACTCCACCAGGCGCGGACCAGCAGGACCGCGCGGGGGTCGCGGCGGATCACCTCGAGCAGGAACACACCCGGCATCACCAGGTTCAGGCCCGGCACCGCACACCCGACGACTATGTCGGTGGGCGTGCGCGGGTCGGACTTCTTCGCCCTGGCGAACGTGCGCCGACGCATGCGCAGCAGCCAGCACACTCCGGCGATGCCCGACAGCAGCGCGAAGAGCATCCCGCCTGCCTGGCCGAGAAACACGGCGATGTCGGACACGGCGAGCACGGTGGGGTCGATCAGCCGGGTCCGGTTGCGGAGGAGGACGGCGTACCGGCCGAGTTCGGCGAGCACCCCGAACGCGTACAGGCCCGTGGTGATTATGAGGAAGCGCGCGGCCTTGTCGGCGAGCAGTTCCGGCCAGTCGCGGCGCGTGGAGGGGGCGTCGACGTGATCGTGGAGTCCCCAGCGGGGGATCTCGGTGTAGTGCGGGGTGGGGCTCGGTGTCGACGGCTCGTCGGCGAGACCGCTGCGCTGCAGCGGAGGTCGCGCGATCCAGCGGAATCCCCGGCTCGCGGGCGGCTGGTTGTGGTCGGTCCGCACGGGGGCGAGCAGCACACCGTGGCAGCGCGGGCACCACTGCGCCGGGGCGCCGAGGACCGGCCACCGGGCCGCGCACCGCGCGCACACCTGAACGACGACGCTCATGCCCTCCGCACCCACTTCACATTGCCGATTCTGTCACGGCCCGCGAATACGGGCAGCCCACGACCGAATCGTCCTTTTTGGGGAGAATGTGTGAGCTGCACCACCGGAAATGCCGAGTTATCCACAGTTTCCACAGGTTCATACACAGTTATGGACAGTGTGAGTAGTGCTTATACACAGGTCAGAGCGCATGTGAATCCGTGATTGTTGACAGCTTCGAGTGAACGGTCCACAGCGGTGGATGAACTTGACATCGCGGCTCGGTAAACAATCGGTATCGGGTGACCGACGGCTCGGCCCGGAATTACCCCTCCAGTTCGGATCGCCCGCGAAGCGACCCGAGAACTCCGGACCGGCCGTCGTCTCCCCCACCTGTGCCGGGCGAAAATGTCCCGACACTTGATCTGACGCAGCCCGGCGCGGTTTGGTTCCACCCAATCTGTAATCTCGGAAACCGATGACGGAAGACGCCGGTTCGCGGTGGGACCTCGGGCCCGCCCGTGTCCTCCGGGTGGCCGCCGCCCTGATCGCGGCGCAACTTCTCGTGCGGACGTGGGTGGCCGCCAACAGCGACTTCTACTGGGACGATCTGATCCTCGCCGGGCGCGGCGGCAGCCTCCCCCTGTTCTCGGGCGACCTCCTGCTCTACGACCACGACGGCCACCTCATGCCGGGAGCATTCCTGGTGGCGGGTATCGCGACGCGGATCGCGCCGTATCAGTGGATCCTGCCGATGCTGACGATGGTCGCGCTGCAGGCGGTGGCGTCGTACGCGGTCTTCCGGTTGCTTCGCAAGATCCTCGGGCCGCGGCCCGTACTGCTGGTTCCGCTGGCGATCTATCTGTTCTCTCCGCTGACCGTGCCGGCGTTCGCGTGGTGGGCGGCGGCGCTCAACGCGCTGCCTCTGCAGATCGCGCTGGCGTGGGTGGCAGGCGACGCCCTCGAACTGTGCCGCACCGGACGGCGGCGGTACGCCGTGTCGGGCACGCTCGTGCTGATCGCGTCGCTGCTGTTCTTCGAGAAGTCCGTCGTCGTGCCGTTCGCCGCGTTCGCGACCGTCGCCTTGCTCGCGCACGTCGGCGAGATGGAGCGGCCGGTGCGGTCGACGTTGCGGCGGGGCGCGGCCCTCTGGATCCCGTCGGCGGGGGTGCTCGCGGTGTGGGCCGGGTTCTACTTCTCCACCGTCGCGTCGCAGTGGGAATGGGCGGGGGCGTCGCGCGCGTTGGAGTTGCTCCACCACGGCACGTCGCTCGGGCTGCTGCCCACGTTCGTGGGTGGGCCGTGGACGTGGGAACGGTGGATTCCGAGCCCCCCGTGGGCGTCCCCGTCGACGACGCTGGAGGTGGTCGGCTGGGTCGCCCTGGTCGTGGCGGTCGTCGCGACGGTCCGGCTGAAGCGCCGGATCGGCTGGGTGTGGGTGCTCACGGCCGCGTACTTCCTGCTGTCGGTGACGGCGATGGTCGTCACCCGGTGGGGCGCGGACACCACGTACGAACTGGCGCAGACGCTGCGCTACTTCACCGACACCGCGGTGATCCTCGCGATCGCCGTCGCCGTGATCGCCCGTGCACCCCGTCGCCGAGCCGAGCCGGTCCGGGTGCGACCGCTGGTTGCGGCCGGTGCCGTGGTCGCGTTCGTCGCGAGCAGTCTGTGGTCGACGTACACGTTCACCCGCAGCTGGGAGGAGAACCCGACCACCGACTACCTCGCGACCGCGCGGGCGTCGCTCGCCGACCATAAGGACGCGCCGATACTCCAGCAGCCCACGTCCATCTGGGTGCTGTTGCCGGTGGCGTACCCGAACAACCTGGTGAGCCGGGTTTTCGCCCCGCTCCGCGACCGCCCCGCGTTCTCCGACAGCACCCCCGACCTCCGGATGATCGACGACGCCGGTGCGGTGGTCGACGCCCAGGTGACGTGGGTGCGCGCGATCGAGCCGGGTCCCGTCCCGGACTGCGGGCACCTGGTGGAGCGGCGCGGTTTGGAACCGATTCCCCTCGACGGGCCGCTGACCGGCTGGGAGTGGACGACGCAGCTCAACTACCTGGCTACGGCGGACGGTGAGATCGCCGTGGCGATGGAGGACGGCAGCCCGGTGCGGGTGCCGGTGCACCGCGGCCCGAACTCGGTGTTCGTGCGACTCACCGGCGGCGGTCAGAGCCTGCGCGTGAGCACCCTGACCCCGGACCTGTCCGTGTGCATCGGAGTGGGCCCGGTCGGGGTGGTCGTGCCGAAGTAGTTACCGCCCGTACCGCGACCAGGCGACGCGGGCGTTCGCCGCACCGACGACCGCGGCGGCCACGTCGTCCCAGCTCGCGGCGGGCAGCCCGAGTTTCGCGAAGAGGGAGCGGCGCGGCCCGGTCATCTCGATCGTGGCGTCGGGGAACCGCTTCTCCACCACCTCGCGCAGGGTGCCGATCCCGTCGACGATGCCGAGTGCGACGGCTCGGCGCCCCAGCCAGACGTCGCCGTCGAACAGTTCCGCCTCGGCCGCCTTCAGCTTGTCCCCGCGGCGGCCGACCACCCAGTCGCGGAACTCGTCGTGGATGCCTTCCTGGATCGTGTTCAGCCACTGCACGTCCTCGGTCTTCTCCGCGAAGAACGGGTCGAGGCGGGCCTTCGCCTCGCCTGCCGAATGCAGCCGGCGTTCGATGCCGAGGCGGTCGATCAGTTCGGAGAACCCGAAGCCCGCCGAGATGACGCCGACGGAGCCGACCACCGAAGTCGCGGTCGCGTAGATCTCGTCGGCCGCGCAGGCAAGCCAGTAGCCGCCGGACGCGACGACGTCCTCGCAGAACGCGAGCACCGGCAGTTCGTGTTCGGTGGCGAGCTGACGGATGCGGGCGGCGATGTATTCGCTCTGCGTCGGAGATCCGCCGGGACTGTTGATCAGCAGCGCCACCGCCTTCGCACCGTGTGCGGTGAACGCGCGCCGCAACGGTTCCTCGACGGATTCCGCGCTCAGCACCCGCCCGAAACCCGCTCCGCCGGACGCGATCATCCCCTGCAGCCGCACCACCGGGACCACGCCGGCGCCGGAGCCGCCGAACGCGTCGGGCAGCTTGTCGGCCAGCGGTTTCGGCAGGTTCAGTGGGATCTTCGCCATGAAATCAGCGTACCGATCACGGATCGGGCAGAGTGGTTCACATGGAGTTGCGAATCTTTACCGAACCCCAGCAGGGTGCCACCTACGACGATCTTCTGGCGGTGGCGCAGGCCGCCGAACGATTCGGATACGGCGCGTTCTTCCGCTCGGACCACTACCTCGCGATGAACACCGAGGGCCTGCCCGGGCCGACGGATGCGTGGATCACGCTGGCGGGCATCGCCCGCGAGACGTCCACGATCCGTCTCGGCACCCTGGTCACGTCCGCGACGTTCCGGTACCCCGGACCGCTGGCGATCTCGGTGGCACAGGTGGATCAGATGAGCGGCGGACGCGTCGACCTCGGCATCGGCGCCGGCTGGTACGAGGAGGAGCACCAGGCGTACGGCATCCCGTTCCCGCCGCTGAAGGAGCGGTTCGAGCGGCTCGAGGAGTCCCTCGCCGTGATCACCGGACTGTGGCGCACCCCGCTCGGGGAGACGTTCTCCTACGACGGCACGCACCTGACGGTCAAGAATTCGCCGGCACTCCCGAAGCCGCGGCAGCCGCAGGGTCCGCCCGTACTGATCGGCGGCACCGGTAAGAAGAAGACCCCCGCGCTGGCCGCGAAGTACGCGAACGAGTTCAACGTCCCGTTCCAGTCGATCGACGAGACGCGGGACGTGTTCGAACGGGTCCGGCTCGCGTGCAAGACGATCGACCGGGACCCCGAGGAGTTGGTGTACTCCAACGCGCTCGTCCTGTGCTGCGGGCGGACGGAGGAGGAGATCGCGAAGCGCGCCCTCAACATCGGACGCGAGGTCAGCGAACTGCGGGAGAACGGACTCGCCGGGTCGCCCGCCGAACTCGTCGACAAGATCGGCCGTTACGCCGAGGCCGGGTCGCAGCGGCTCTACCTGCAGACCCTCGACCTCGCCGACCTCGACCACCTGGAACTGGTCGCCAGTGAGGTCGTCCCGCAGCTGAGCTAGGTGGAGGCGGAACCGCCCATCACACGCTCCGTTCGAGACCGGCAGGTTCGTTCGGCGGGCTCAGCAACGTTCCGTTCCCTCTCCGGCGGTGGAATGCTCGAGGTACGTCCGGAACGACCGTGCGTCGACTCCACGAGGAGATGAACAGGTGCGATGAAGTACGTGATTACGTGGACGGTGCGTGAGGGCGGTTCCGCCGCCGAGAACGAGGAGGCCGCACGGCGGAGCCTCGAAGTGTTCGCGAGATGGACGCCGGCCGAAGGGGCCACCTTCCATCAGTTCCTCGGCCGCCTGGACGGCACCGGGGGATTCGCCTTCGTCGAGGCCGACGACCCGAACGACATCCTGGACGGTCCGACGAAGTTCGGGCCCTTCTTCGACTTCCACGTCTACCCGGTCGCCGACATCGCCGTCACCACGCAGGCCGCGCAGCACGCGGTCGAATTCCGGGGTTCGATCAGCTGATCGACTCCCGCTCAGTGCTCTGTGCCGGGTGGTCGAGTCCTGATCCTCGCTCAGTGCCGGGTCGTCGAATCCAGGAACTGGCGGAGGTCGCGGTCCCACTGCGCGTCGCGGGAGCGGTTCAGGGAGGCACGGCAGATGAGGAAGCCGGACAGCGCGATCATCATCACCGCGAACCAGGTGAACAATCCGGCGATCACGCCGGCCACGCGGGCGGCGGACGACGACATCGGTTCGGTGGTGAGGTTGCCGTCGGCGTTGACCCAGATGTCGTGCTTCGTTCCCGAGGGCGTGGCGGGGTCGACGGTGATGTCGGCGTGCCGGGTTTCGTTACCCCAGGTCCACTTGGCGGGGGCGGTGTCGACGCCCGACGGTGCGACGTCGGAGGAGACGGACACGCCGGTGGAGTCGGCGAGCGTGGTGGCGGTGACGGTGCGGTAGTCCGCGACCTGCTTCTCCGCCAGCGTCAGCTGACTGTCGATGGTCCGGGCGCCCACGAGGATGGCGAGGGGCAGCATCGCGAAGGCGAGCACCACGACGGCGAGGGTGAGCATGTTCTCGATCCGGTCCGAGCGCCGGATCAGCGGGTTGTGCCGCTGACGGGCCGACCGCTTACGCAGCCCCCGTGCTTGAGAGTTGTTCCACATTCCGGATCCGGTCCTCTCGCCGACAATTCCCTACCATCCAGAGTCGTACGCAAGGCAAACAAGATCAAGTCGATCCGGTGTGTTATTGGGCACTGCGCCGTAATACACTCATCGGCTCCCCGCCATCTCACGATGCTCCTTCGGGCTCATTCCGCGCACGCGTTTGAACGCCGCACTCAGCGCAAATGCACTTCCGTACCCCACCCGCTGCGCCACCGATGCGACCGTCGCGTCGGGTTCGCGGAGCAGATCCGCGGCCAGGGACAGCCGCCAGCCTGCGAGGAAGGTCATGGGCGGTTCGCCGACGAGTTCCGTGAACCGGCGTGCGAGGGCCGCCCGCGACAGTCCGGTTTCCGCGGCGAGCGACTCGACCGTCCACTGGCGTGAGGGGTTGTTCTGCAGGATGCGCATCGCCTTGCCGACCACCGGGTCGCCCTGCGCCCGCACCCAGGACGGCGCTTCGGCCGCCGGCCTCGCGAACCAGGCGCGCAGCACGGCGATCAGCAGCAGGTCGAGCAGGCGGTCGAGGACTGCTTCCTGCCCGGGTTCGTCACGCACCACTTCGTCGTGCATGAGTGTGACGAGCCGGGAGTCCCAGTCGGCGCGGCGCTGCACGACGAGTTCGGGGAGCGCGGACAGCAGTCGCCGGCTGATCTCGCCGGGGGTCTGATAGGTGCCCGTCAGCATCACGGTGCGGCCGTTCGCGCTGTTGCCCCAGGTGCGCACGCCGAGGTCCATCGCCTCGGCGAGCGGTTCGCCGCGGAGCGTCGTGCAACTCTGGTCGGGGTTGATGATCACGTGCGGCGGTGTGTCCGGGTGGTCGGCGACGACGTACCGCTCGGGTCCGCGGATGATCGCGACGTCGCCTTCGGTGAGCTGCACCGGTTCGCCGGTGTGCGGGAGGATCCAGGCTTCGCCGCGGCCCATCGCGACGAGGCTGAGCGGCGCGTGATCGTCGATCTGCAGCGACCACGGCGGTTCCATGATCGATCGGAGCACGAACGCTCCGGCGGCGCGGGGACCACTGATGAGACCGGCTAGGGGATCCACGCCTCCAGCGTAGACGCTCGCGTATGGAACAGCGCTCTTCAAGCATGGAAGGTCTCGCTGCCCCCGTCTTGACTGAACACATGACAACCACTCCGCAACACGCGCCCCGCGACTTCACCGACTACGTCCGCGCCGCGGCAGCGGCCGGGGTCTGGAGGGTTTGATCATGGAGCGCTATCTGACGATCGTCACGGCGGTCGGTGCCGGTGTGGTGGGCGGTGTGATGTTCGCGTTCTCCACGTTCATCATGACCGGGCTCGGTCGCCTGGACCCGGCGCAGGGCATCTCGGCGATGCAGGCGATCAACCGCGAGGCGCCGAATTTCTGGTTCATGACGGTGCTGTTCGGCACCGCGCTGACATCGATCGCGCTCGCGATCGTCAGTGTGGTGCGGCACGACGGTTCGGCGGTGTACGCGGTGATCGCGTGCGCGCTGTATCTCGTGGGCATCGTCCTGACCATCGTCTACCACGTGCCGCACAACAACGCGCTGGACGCGATCGACCCCACTGCGGCGGGCTCGGCGGACTACTGGCGCGACTACGTGTCCGGATGGACGGGGTGGAACCACGTGCGGACCGTCAGCGCCATCGCGGCGTCCGCCGTGCTCACGTGGTCCGCGACCCGTGGTCGATAGTCCGGGATCTACGAGGGCGGCAGGATGTCGGTCTGCGCCGGGACCTCGTCCTGCTTCAGCAGGCCGACGGGGCAGCTGACGCCGGTGGCGTGCACGGGGCAGTATCCGCCGGGGTTCTTCGCGAGGTACTGCTGGTGGTAGTCCTCGGCGTAGTAGAACTGCGTGAGCGGGGCGATCTCCGTGGTGATCGCGCCGTACCCGGCCTCGGCGAGCCGCTTCTCGAAGGCCTCACCGGTGGCCTCGGCGATCTCCACCTGCTGTTCGTCGATCGTGTAGATGGCCGAACGGTACTGCGTTCCCTGGTCGTTGCCCTGCCGCATGCCCTGCGTGGGATCGTGGTTCTCCCAGAACTCCTTGAGGATCTCGGCGTACGAGATCACCTTCGGATCGAAGACCACGAGCACCACCTCGGTGTGCCCGGTGCGTCCAGAGCAGGTCTCCTCGTAGGTGGGGTTCGGCGTGTAGCCGCCTGCGTACCCCACCGCGGTGGTGTAGACGCCGTCGAGTTGCCAGAACTCCTTCTCGGCGCCCCAGAAACATCCCATGCCCAGCACCGCGGTCTGCATGCCCTCGGGGAACGGGGGTTTCAGGGGGTGACCGTTGACGTAGTGCGTCGCCGGAACCGGGATCGGCAGACTCCGTCCGGGGAGTGCGTCCTCGGCGGTGACCATCACGGACTTAGCGGCTGCTCGACCCAGAAGCTCGTCGTACCAAGACATGGTTCGATGCTACGCGCGGTGCCGGAGTGGTCTCCCGGGCGAGCGCCGACTGCATGCGCATCCGCTCGGCGCGGGCGGTGACCCAGCCCGTCGCGGGCACCTCCACCCACCGATAGAGCGCCTCCGACACCAGCGCCGTCACCACCAGAAACGCGACCACGGCACCGGTCTCGCCGAACGAGCCGACCGTGTGCTCGTACACGCGGTAGAGGATCAGCGTGTGGACGAGGTAGATCGCGTAACTGCGCGTCGCGGTCCACCGCACGACGGCCCAGTGCGCGGCGGGCCCGTCGTACCGGCCCACCAGCACGACGCACGCGGTGACGACGGCGAACGTCCAGAGGTAGTGATCGCCCGCCCAGTACACCCGGAAGTCGGTGGCGAGGCGGATCACCTCGACCTGGGCCAGCCCGGCGACGACGATCCACCGGCAGTCCGCGAGCCGTGCCCAGCCGAGGTAGATGATCTGCCCGAGGAACACGGCGGGCAGCGTCGCGGCGATCTTCGACAGCATCGGGACCGTGTACGGCTGCGGCGCGTACAGGTTGTAGAGCAGGATCAGGGCGCAGATCGAGGCGCCGGCCATCGGCATCGCGATGGGCAGGGTGCGCAGCACGGGACGCGCGGCGACGCAGGCGAAGTAGAACAGGATCTGCACGGCGAGGGTCCACGTGACCCCCAGCACCGCGACCTCCGGTTTGAGGAAGAACCCGCCGAGCACGAAACTCAGCGCGGCGTCGATGTTCGACACACCGTCCTGCCCGCTGAACATGCCGTTGATGCCGAGGCGGACCAGCACGATCGCAGCGAGGACGGCCACCCAGAAGGCGGGAAGGATGCGGCCGAGCCGATTGAACAGAAAGTGCCCGGGTTCGTGGCGAATGGCCGAACGGGTGATCAACAACCCGGTCAGCATCATGAAGACGGCGACCCCGAGAAACGACAAATGCTGATTGAGTCCGCCCCGCTCGATGAAGATCTGATAGACGACGTCGATGAACCACCATCCGGTTCCGAGGTCGTCGATCAGATAGAACGAGATGTGCGAGTAAATCACGGCCAGTACTGCGAAAAAGCGGAGCAGATTCGCGCCCGTGAGCTCCACACGCGGCGCGGCCGCCTGCGAATCTGCAACGGGTATCAGCGAAGGCATCGCGTCAGCTTAAGGTTCCGTTCACCGCTCGGACGAATTCTCACGACATTCAGTGTCGCCGCGCCAGCCTTTTTTCGGGTGCCCGAACTTTCTGTTCCGGGAATCGCTCCGTGACCCCAACTGTTGCGCAGGATGTACCAATGAGATTGGGTATATACCCGAGAACGATTCGCCAAAGGCGGGTGTCAGACGCGTGTCCACGTGTCGTCGACACCCGGAACACACCAGGGCTCACAGCCCGTTGATGAAGGGACCCTCGTGTCTGTTTACACGCTGCCGGAACTCCCGTACGACTATGCAGCTCTCGAGCCGCACATCTCCGGCAAGATCATGGAACTGCACCACGACAAGCATCACGCCGCGTACGTGACCGGTGCCAACACGGCGCTCGACAAGCTGGCCGAGCTCCGCGAGTCCGACACCCTGCCCGCCGTGGTCAACCTGCACGAGAAGAACCTCGCCTTCCACCTGGGCGGCCACACGAACCACACCGTCTTCTGGAACAACCTCTCCCCGGACGGTGGCGACAAGCCGACCGGTGAGCTCGCGGCCGCGATCGACGACCAGTTCGGCGGCTTCGACGCGTTCCGCAACCACTTCTCGGCCAACGCCAACGCCATCCAGGGCTCCGGCTGGTCCATCCTGGCCTGGGATTCCATCGGCCAGCGTCTGCTCATCGTCCAGCTGTACGACCAGCAGGGCAACATCCCGATCGGCCTCACGCCGCTGCTGCTCCTCGACATGTGGGAGCACGCCTTCTACCTCGACTACCAGAACGTCAAGGGCGACTACGTCAAGGCATTCTGGAACATCGTGAACTGGGCGGACGTCTCCGCTCGCTTCGAGAAGGCACGCACCCAGACCGCGGGTCTGATCGTCTAGTCCTCGCTTTTCGCGGCCACGGGCGCCCGGAACACCGTCTCGGTGTTCCGGGCGCCCGTGCTCGTTTCGGGTGCGAAATCCTGTCCGAGCAGGCCGAGCGTCCAATAGGCTTCACAAGTGACCGAGTTCAGCACCCCCGCCAGGGACGACGCCGTCGTCCACGCCTTCCGCGACGACGCGCTCGGCGACCTCGACGCCACCGGTCTCGCGGGCCGGATCGCCGCTGGCGAAGTGTCGGTCCGTGAGGTGACGGAGGCGGCGATCGCGCGCGCCGAGTCGGTCGGGCCGGCCCTGAACGCCCTGGCGTTCGCCGATTTCGACCGCGCGCTGACGGAGGCGGACCGACCCCACGAGGGCGTCTTCGCGGGAGTGCCGACCGTCATCAAGGACAACGTGGACGTCGCCGGAGTGCCCACCCAGCACGGCAGCGTCGCGTTCGCCGCGAAACCCGCCCTGGTGGACAGCGACTTCGTCACGCAGTACCTGTCCACGGGTGTGCTCTCGCTGGGCAAGAGCAGGCTGCCCGAGTTCGGGTTCAGTGCGTCCACCGAGTTCATGGACGCCGAGGCCGTGCACAATCCGTGGAATCCCGCATTCTCGCCGGGTGCGTCCTCGGGTGGTTCGGCGGCGCTCGTCGCCTCGGGTGTGGTACCCATCGCACACGCCAACGACGGCGGCGGATCCATCCGCATCCCCGCCGCCGCCTGCGGGCTCGTCGGCCTGAAGCCGTCCCGCGGGCGGACCGTCCCCGACGCCATGGACAAGACCCTGCCGATCCGGATCATCGCGCAGGGCGCCGTCACCCGCTCGGTGCGCGACACCGCACGGTGGCTGGCGGCCGCGGAACGCTACTACCGCAATCCCACGCTGCCGCCCATCCGGTTGGTGGAGGGGCCGAGCAGCACCCGCCTGAAGGTCGGGGTGGTGGTCGATTCGGTCACCGTGACCTGCACGGACGACGAGACCCGCAAATCGGTCCACGCGACCGCCGACCTGCTCGCGGATCTCGGCCACCACGTCGAGGAGTGCCCGATGCCGGTGGGCACGTCGTTCGTCGAGGACTTCTGCATCTACTGGGGGTTCCTGTCGTTCGTCATCTCCAGCAACGGCAAGCGGATGCTCGGACCGGACTTCGACCGCGACGCCACCGACAACCTGACGCGCGGACTCGCCGCGATGTACCGCAAGAACATCGCGAAGACGCCGCGGGTGCTGTACCGGTTGCGGCGCACGTACCGCGAGTACGCGCAGATCTTCCAGAAGTACGACGTGATCCTGTCCCCGACCCTGGCGCACACCACTCCGGAGCTCGGATACCTCTCGCCGACGCAGAGTTTCGAGGAACTGTTCGACAAGCTGATCGCCTACACGGCGTTCACGCCGTTGAACAACGCGTCGGGCGGGCCGGCCATCTCGCTGCCGATGCACGAGACGTCCCGCGGTCTGCCGCTGGCGTCGCACTTCTCCGCCGATCATGGCGACGAGCGGACCCTGCTCGAGTTGGCGTTCGAACTCGAGCAGGCCGCGCCGTGGCGTCGGATCCAGGACGCCGGCTGACGGTCAGGCCCTGCGCCGCACGCCCATCCACACCACGGCGCCTGCGAGCAGCACGGTGGTGATCCCGAAGCCGACGGCGAGGTGCTCGGCGGTGAGAATCGGCGCCGGTGCGGACAGGGTGCGCGTCACCGCGACCGGTTCGGCGAGCACCGTCGCCAACTGATTCTGCTGGGCCGACGTCCGCACCGGCATCGCCGCGACCCCGTTGTTGAGGTCCGTGGACAACTGCCCGGACAGCGTCTTCAGCTTCGCGAACCCGTCGACGATCTGAGAGGTGGCGCCCTCGAGCATCGCAGGCGCCTGATCGGCGATCGGGACGATGCCGTCGTTCAGTTGCCGCGCCCCGCTGCTCAGCTGATCGCTGGCGTCGGTGAGTTGACCCATCGCCACGCGCACGAGTTCGCCGAGGTCGGTGTCGGGGCCGACCTGTCCGCCGAGCAGGCCGGGCACCGAACCGAGTTGTGAGGAGAGCAGGTCGAGGTCGGCACGGACCTGCCGGAGCGACGGGACCACGTCCGGTGCAGCGGGAGTGCCGTCGAGGACGCGGATCGCGTCGTCGATCCTGGTGCGCATCTGGGTGGCGCTGTCGTTCGCCTCGCCCAGGGTCAGCCCGAGCGCGCTCAACCGGTCCGCGAGATTGTTGGCCGTCCCCGACGTCTCGCCGACCACGCCCGCCACCTGATCCGCCACACCCAGCAGTTGCACCGAGCCGGCTCGGGCCGTCTCGAGATACGGGAGCAGGGTGTCGGCGCCCTCGGTGAGTTGTTGCGCCGCATCGTCTGCCGCGGCGGTCCCGGCCGCGAGGAACCCGGCCGTCATTCCCGCCTGCTGGAACCGCGTCCGCGACGAGGACATGTCCGCCAGCAGGTCCGTGATGCCGTCCGCGCCGATCTGGGAGGACACCACCCCGGTCAGTTCCTCGGACGCGGCAGAGTCGGAACCCGCGACGTCGACGTCGAGGGTCGCCTGCCGCGGCTTCGCACCCCACACCGAGGACACCGCCTCGCTGAAGTCCTGGGGCACGGTCACCGTGGCGAACCAGTCGCCGCCCGCCGCCGCGCCCGCGTCGACCACCTGCCAGTCGAACGCCTCGTTGGCCTCGAGCTTCTCGATCAGGGTGTCGCTCGCCCGCACCGGTTTTCCGTCCACGGTCGCGCCGGCGTCGGTGTTGACGATCGCCACCGTCCGGCTGTCGGCCGCGCCGTCGCCGAGAAACACGTATCCGAGCCCGCCTGCCGATGCCAGGACCAGACCGGCCATGGCGGCCGCGACGACCCGCCGCGGTGTGAGGACCTTTCGCGTCGACTCGGTTTTGGCGTGATTCGCGGAATTCCGTGTGCGCTCAGAGGTCATTCCGGTGAGGATAGGTGCCTTTCGTAGCGGCAGATTGTGACGACTCTGAGGATTCTCTGAGACATTCTTGCCCCGCTGAGATGTCGACCCCGCGGCGACAACTAGAACGACAACGCGAGCGAGAGGGCGATGTCGAACGCCGAGAACGTTCCTTTGAGACCCTGGAATCGAAATTCACTACGGGGTCCCTGTTTTCGCGAGGGTGCGGCCGTGGTCCGCCGGGGACGGGACGAGTCCGTCGGGCACGTGCATTCGGGATCGTGCCTCGCGGTAAACCTGCAGTAAAGCTGGCAGTTTTCTGTACGTCGGGCCGCCGCATGCCGTTTACCCCGTGAGTGCTTTTGCGTTCCCCAGGGGCGATTAGCACTCACATGCTCTTGTGTGCCAGGCATTGTCGGGCGCATCCTTCAAGTACCCAACGAGGTGTGCAGAACCAGTCGTGTTCGCAGCGTGTCATCACACCGAGGAGGCAGAGATGAACAGGGACGGCTACATCGGCATCTCGCCCTTCCAGGCCGCGGGTACTTTGCGGGGATTTGTCATTTCCGGGCGCTGGCCCGATACCACCAAGGAATGGGCTCAGCTCCTGGCGCTCGCCGTGCGGGTGGCGTGCGTTCCGGGGTTGCTCCACACCACCACGGTCTTCGGCGCGCACGAGGATCTGCCGGAGGAACCCGAGCCCGAGACGGTCGGTCTCGTGGTGGCCGAGGGCACCGTCCTCGGGGAGTTCGCGCTCGCTCCCGGCCGGTTCGCGGATCATCTGCCGCCGGCGCTGATGATGCTGCACCCGCCGTCGGAGACCACCCCGTCGCTTCCCGAGTGCGCGGGCGCGGCCTCGGGCTGCGTCCTGCTCCCGGGTCTCCCCCACCTCGGGCTCGAACACCGGGCGGCGTGGGTGGAGGCGGAGGCGGACGGGACCGTGACGTCCATGGTCAGCCGGGTCGGCATCGACCCGATCAGCGATCCCGACACCGCCGTTTTGGCCATGCTGCTGGCCTCGTGAGGGTATCCGAAGTTTGAGCTCCCGGGAGCCCAAACTTCTTGTCGCTTTTGCCTTTTCGTTCAGCCCTCGCTAACGTGGGTCGCAACGAAGGGGAGTAGCCCCCAATCGCCTGTGTCGACATACTGGCGCGGCAATCTCGCACTGCGAGGTTCCGGGCCCGGCCTGGCGGACCGGTTCCGACACCGGTGGGCGAGACCTTCGGCCGACAGACGCATCGCCGCGTCTGCCAGGCCGGAGGAATCCATTCCATCCTCCGACCCACTACTGGAGGAGGATTTGCCGTGCTGACCGCCGCGCTGCTGAGTTTCGGCGTGATCTTCGTCGCCGAACTGGGCGACAAATCCCAGCTGATGGCCATGACGTTCGCCCTGCGCTACCGCTGGTGGGTCGTCATCGCCGGCATCACCGTCGCGACCACCGTGGTCCACCTGGTGTCGGTGGCCGTCGGCCACTACCTCGGTGTCGCGCTGCCGACCGCGGCGATCAGCGTCGTCGGCGGTGTCGCGTTCCTGATCTTCGGGGCGTGGACGCTGCGCGGCGACAACCTCAGCGAAGACGCGCAACTCAAGGCCCGCCGCGCCACCCGCTCCGCGTTCCTGGCCGTCACCTCCGCGTTCTTCCTCGCCGAACTCGGCGACAAGACCATGCTCGCCACCATCACCCTCGCGACCGACCACGACACGATCGGCGTGTGGATCGGCTCGACCGTCGGCATGGTGGCGGCCGACGCCCTGGCCATCGTCGTCGGCGCCGTGCTGGGCAAGCATCTGCCCGAGAGCGTCATCCGCATCGGCGCGGCCGTGCTGTTCTTCGCGTTCGGCGTCTGGCTGCTGCTCGAGGGCCTGTTCCCCGGCAACATCGCCGGCCCGATCGCCGGGGCCGCCGTCGTCGTTCTGGCACTGGCCGGTGCCGCCGGACGCGCCGTGTGGTCGCGGCGCCGCCGAGGGGCCGTGGCCGAGCAGGAACAGATGCAGCGCCAGGACTGAACCCGGTCGACAAAGACGCCCCCTCGGGCAATACTCGGAAGCCTCGAATACCTCGCAGTTCTCACGGACGAGAGGGCGTGTGTGAACCATCCCGTAGCGAGCGGCAAGCCCGCGATTCTCACCGTCGACGACGATCCCGGGGTGTCGCGCGCCGTCGCCCGCGACCTGCGGCGCCGATACGGTGAGAAGTACCGGATCATCCGCGCCGAATCCGGCGAATCCGCGCTCGACGCGATGAAGCAGATGAAGCTGCGCGGCGATCCCGTCGCGGCGATCCTCGCGGACTACCGCATGCCGGCGATGAGCGGGATCGAGTTCCTCGAGAAGGCCATCGATCTGTACCCGGTCGCGCGCAGGGTGCTGCTCACCGCGTACGCCGACACGGACGCGGCCATCGAGGCGATCAACGTCATCGACCTCGACCACTACCTGCTCAAACCGTGGGATCCGCCCGAAGAGAAGTTGTACCCGGTGGTCGACGCGCTGCTCGAGGCGTGGGCGTCGTCAAATCACCACCCCGCCGAGGAAACGAAGGTCGTGGGGCATCGCTGGGCGCCGCGGTCTTCCGAAGTGCGCGAGTTCCTGGCCCGCAACCAGCTGTCGTACCGCTGGTACATGTCGGACGAGCCGGAGGGCGGGCGGTTGCTCAGCGCGGCCGGCGAGGACGGCGGTCGTCTGCCGGTGGTGATCTGCGCCGACGGCGAATGCCTGGTGGAACCGTCGGACACCGAACTGGGCCGGCATCTCGGACTGCGGACCGACCCGTCGGAGAACTTCTACGACCTCGTCGTCGTCGGCGGCGGCCCGGCCGGTCTCGGTGCCGCCGTGTACGGCGCGTCGGAGGGTCTGCGCACCGCGCTGATCGAGCGGACGGCGACCGGTGGGCAGGCGGGTCAGAGTTCGCGCATCGAGAACTACCTCGGGTTCCCCGACGGCGTGTCCGGCGCGCAACTCGCCGAGCGGGCCCGCCGGCAGGCCACCCGGTTCGGGGCCGAACTGATCACCACCCGCGACGTCGTGGCGCTCGAGGTCAACGGCTCGGCGCGGACGGTCCGGTTCGCGGACGGCGACACCGTCGACGCGCACACGGTCATCCTGGCGACCGGCGTCTCCTACCGGCGTCATCCCGCGCCCGGCGTCGACGACCTCACCGGCCGCGGCGTCTACTACGGTTCCGCCGTCACCGAGGCGGCCCGCTGCACCGACCAGGACGTGTACATCGTCGGTGGCGCCAACTCCGCCGGTCAGGCCGCCGTCTACCTCTCGCGCGGCGCCCGGACGGTCACCATCGTCGTGCGGGCGCAGTCGCTCGAGGATTCGATGTCGTACTACCTCGTCCAGCAGATCGAACGGAACCCGCGCATCCGCGTGCGGCCGTGCACCGAGGTGATCGGCGTCGAAGGCGACGCGCACCTCGAGAAGATCCGGCTGCGCAACAACGCGACCGGCGACGAGCAGACCGTCGACGCCGGATTCCTGTTCCTGTTCATCGGCGCCGCCCCGCGGACCGACTGGCTCGACGGCGTCGTCGCGCGGGACGAGAACGGGTTCGTCGTGTCCGGTCCCGACCTCGTCGTCGACGGCAAGCCGCCGCGCGGCTGGCCCCTCGACCGCCTCCCGCACCACCTCGAGACGAGTGTTCCCGGCATCTTCGCCGCCGGGGACGTGCGCTCCGAGTCGGCGAAGCGGGTGGCGTCGGCGGTCGGGGAAGGCGCCATGGCCGTGATGCTCGTCCACCGCTACATCGGCCAACCGTGACCAGGGGCAGACCATGAGCCGACTTCCGTGCGATCCCCCCGTGTTGAGGACGCTGTTCCTCTTCGAGAAGCTCACCGACCACCAGCTCGAGCAGCTCTGCGAGAAGGGGCACGTCGAGCTGATCGAACCCGGGCCGGTGTTCGCGGAGGGTGAGATCGCGACGTGCTTCTACGTGCTGATCGAAGGCGAACTCGTGCTGAGCAAGCTGTCGGGCGGCGAAGACATCGAGTTCAACCGGACGACCCAGCGCGGCGTGTACGCCGGGGCGTGGCAGTCGTATCTCGGCGACCGCGCACCCCAGACGTACACCGCGTCGATGCGCGTCACCGCCCCGTCGAAGTTCTTCGTCCTCGACGCCGACCGGTTCGGGCAGCTGATGCGTGAATGGTTCCCGATGGCCGTGCATCTGCTGGAGGGGCTGTTCTTCGGCAACCAGAACGCGAAGCAGGTCGTCGACCAGCGGGAACGTCTCCTCGCGCTGGGGTCGCTGTCGGCGGGGTTGACGCACGAACTGAACAACCCGGCGGCCGCCGCGGTCCGGGCGACGGCGTCGCTGCGCGACCGGGTGTCGCACATGCGGCAGAAGCTGGGCGTGATCGCCTCGGGTGTGTACGACAGGCAGGCGCTGGCCACGTTGATCCGGTTGCAGGAAGAGGCCGCGGAACTGGTGGCGAAGGCGCCGACGCTGACCCCGCTCGAAGCGTCCGACCGCGAGGACGAACTCGGCGACTGGTTCGACGACCACGGCGTCTCCGGCGGCTGGGACCTGGCGCCCACGTTCGTGCAGGCCGGGCTCGACGTGCCGTGGCTCGAGCGGATCGTCGCGAGCGTCGACGACGAATCGATGGTCGAGAGCGCGATCCGCTGGCTCAACTACACCATCGAGACCGAACTGCTGATGAACGAGATCGCCGACTCCACGGCCCGGGTGTCCACGCTGGTGAACGCCGCGAAGCAGTACTCGCAGATGGACCGCGCCCCCTACCAGCGCGTCGACCTGCGGGAACTGCTCGACAGCTCGCTGGTGATGCTCGGCCGCAAGATCGGCGATTCGGTGACGGTGGTGAAGGAGTACGACCCGGCGCTGCCGCTGATCCCCGCGTACGCCGCCGAACTCAATCAGGTGTGGACGAACCTCATCGACAACGCCGTCGCCGCCATGAACGGCCACGGCACCCTCACCGTCCGCACCCGGCGCGACGGCGACATGGCCCTCATCGAGATCGGCGACACCGGACCGGGTGTGCCCGAAGAGATCCGGTCCCGCATCTTCGAACCGTTCTTCACCACGAAACCCGTGGGCGAGGGAACTGGGCTCGGTCTCGACATCTCCTGGCGCATCGTCGTGAAGAAGCACCGCGGCGACCTGCGCGTGGAGTCCGAACCGGGCGACACCCGATTCCAGGTCCGCATTCCGATCGAACCCGAAGTCGCAGCAGCAGAAGGAGTTACCGATGGGTGAGCTGGACGGAATCGACCCGAGCGTGCCGCCGAGCGGAGACGGCTGCGTCGAATGCGACAGCGCCGGCGGATGGTGGGTGCACCTGCGCCGCTGCGCGCAGTGCGGGCACATCGGTTGCTGCGACTCGTCACCGGAACAGCACGCCACGGCCACCGGCCACCCCGTCGTGCGGAGCTTCGAACCGGGCGAGTCGTGGTTCTGGAACTACGCCACCGAGACGGCCTTCGAGGGACCTGAACTTGCTCCGCCGCAACATCATCCGATCGACCAGACGGTCCCCGGTCCCGGCTCGCGCGTTCCGCCGGACTGGCAGGCGTACATCCACTGACGCCAGTCCCGCGCTCGACGTGTCCCTGCAGGGGTGCCGAGCACGGTCAGAGTTGCGCGAAACGGTGCGCCGTCGCCGCGTCCTGCTCGTCGTACCGGTCCAGCGCCGCTTCGAATTTCGCCTTCAGGTCGAGGGCGTAACGCTCGTGCGCGGCGAACGTCCCGACCGCCGAATTCTCTTCGGCGACGCCCGGGCCGCCGATCGCCGTCGCCCGGAACCGCGCGGCCAGTTCCGCCGCCGACCGCAGATGGGTTTCGCCGAGACCGAAGTTCTCCGGTGCGAGTTCGCGGTGCGCCCGCCCCCGCAGGTCCTGCATGTCCGCCGCCAACGTGTCGCACGCGGCGATGCACCGCACCAACGCGTCCCGATCCACTTCGAGCCGATCCTCGATCATCCGTCCCCCTACGGTCGTCGCTCCACCCGCGAGAGAAACTACCCGCTCTCCCGCCTGTAATGCTTCCCTCGCCTCTGCCGTCACGCCGAGCGACCGTTATGGTGCAGGTCACCAGGGTCGGCCAACGGAGGTCGCCGGAAACGAAGGATGCGAACTGTGGAAATTCAGGGAACCGCCGCGCTGGTCACCGGAGCGGCCTCGGGCCTCGGTGCCGCCACCGCCAAACGTCTCGCCGGCGCCGGAGCCACCGTGTTCGGACTCGACCTGCAGCAGTCCATCGAACGCGCCGGCGACAACGTCCCCGACGGTGTCACCCTCCTCGCCACCGACGTCACCAGCGGCGACGAGGTCCAGGCCGCGATCGAGAAGATCGTCGAGTCGGGTGTGCCGCTGCGCATCGTCGTCAACTGCGCCGGCGTCGGCTGGGCCGGCCGCATCCTGTCCAAGAAGGGCCCCCACGACCTCGAACT
>NZ_WXYH01000278.1:0-835 GCF_009872365.1 Rhodococcus sp. T7 | reverse complement strand
CCTCCCACCCGGTGTTCGATTCGGTCATCCACCGCGCCAGTTGGACAGTGTCTTCGATGACGGCGAAGCCCTCGGTGTCCAGCACGGAATCTTCATGCTGCAGCAGGTCATCCACGGTCAGGTTTCGATTCCAATAACCACGTGTCGATCCGACGAAGTTTCTCGCCACGCGACCGGCCGCCACCTCGAAAATCTGCCCGTTATGGCGGTTGCTTTCGAGCGCAAGCCAGGCAACAGCGGGCGATACCAGAGAAGGGGACATCATGGTTTCCATTTGACGCCTGGCTGTTTCGTCTCCGACTGCGCTGGCCATGGCCGTGAAAGCACCTGGTGCAACGACGTTCACCGTGATTCCGTTGTCCGCACCTTCGGCCGCCAGCGACATGGCCAAGCCGAGGATGGCGCCCTTCGACGCGGCGTAGTGACTGATCAGTGGTTGCTGGGTCCATGCGCTCGACGAGCTCACCATCACAACGCGCCCGTACTGCTGGCGAAGAAGATGCGGCCACGCGGCATTGATTACGTTGAACGACCCGTAGGCATTCACCTTCATCACCCGGTCGAAGGCTGCATAGTCCATGTCGCTGAACGCGGCACTGTTGATGATTCCGGCGTTACTGACCACGATGTGAAGCCCACCGAAGTCGTCGATCGCGGACTTGATTACCTCCGCGGCGCCCGCGGGGTCCGATATGTCCGCGACGCAGGCCATAGCCGAACCGCCTTCCTGGTTGATCGCCTCACACACCTCGTGCGCGGCGTCGCCGACGTCGTTGACGACCACGGACGCCCCGAGCGAGGCCAGAAGTCGGGCATGTGCGCGTCCCATTCCTGC
>NZ_WXYH01000277.1:0-836 GCF_009872365.1 Rhodococcus sp. T7 | reverse complement strand
CGGTGGTGGACCAGGAAGCAACTGGTGCAGGTGAATTCGTCCGCCTGCTTCGGGAGGACGCGGACGGTCAGTTCCTCACCGGACAGGTCGGTGCCGGGCAGTTCGAAGGATTCGGCGGTGTCGGTGTCCTCGACGTCCACGGCGGGGGACTGGGTGTCTTTCCGGCTCGCGGTCAGCTGTTCGAGGGACGTGTCCGAGGTCTCGTCGGATTCGGTGACTCTGGGGGCGTCGGAGTCGGTGGCCATGCCTGGTGCGTCCTGATGTTCCTCGGTGTTCGGACCCGCCAGATTAGAGGGTGCGTGGGCGCGCCACGCCCGGTGTGGCGTGCGGTGGCTAACGTCGTGGGGCGGTGGGGGGATCGTGAGGCCCCGGAATCCGGTTCCACACGCCAGGTTTGCCGCTGGGCATCCCGACGGGGGGCAGTGACGGGGGTTAGTTCTTTCCTGCGGTCAGGGCCCGTGTCGGTGCGCGCTCGCTTGCTCTGCCGGGAGCCGGGACTGAGAGTCATCCCTTGCACGGTGCCGCGATCATCGTCGACCGAAGATTGTCTCGAACCCTGCAGACTCATCCACACCGATGGCCCTGCCGCGCCGGGGCTGTGACGGTGCTCCGGGTGGTGGGGGTGCGTGGTCCGATGCGGCGACCACGGGGTCGAAATCGCCGGTTTGCCGCCGTGGGGGGCGTGGTGTGCGTACCGCGGATGGATGCCACACCGGGTGGTGGCCCGCTGAGCAGCAGCAGTAGTAGTGGTGGGGAACGGCTACCAAGCGCAGCCCCCGCCAACGATGGAGATCAGCTGGCAGGGGCGCTACACGGTCAACCTGCACGTAGTGGTG
>NZ_WXYH01000276.1:0-82411 GCF_009872365.1 Rhodococcus sp. T7 | reverse complement strand
TCGGTGACCACCGCCTGCACCGCACACCCCACCGATTTCAAGGATTCGACCGCGTCGATCCACTCGATCCCCAACCCCGCATCGCCACACGCCTCGACGCACCGCAACCGCGTCGTAAACGCCCGCAACTCCTCCAGATCCGGTGCCACCAAATCCCCCACGACCAGCCCTCCCCCGAGGTTGTTCGAAACTTTGTTCGACTCTAGCAGTCGGACACACGCTGAGCAACGGGCGCGCGTCGGCGTCGTGCTGTCAGCGGTGCCCGAGTCCGATGACGAGTGGGATGCCGGTGTCGAACCAATAGCATTGGAGCGCTGTGATCTTGGCTCGGAAGGGTAGGCAAACGAAGCATCCCGACGTACACCTTGCCGTGGCGCCGGATCGCAGATCCCCACCACCCGGTCGCTAGGAATTCGTGAGATCCCGCCGCCGGAACAGCGCCACTCCGGCAGCACCGACGACGACGGCGATCGCCGCGAGCCCGATCAGCGGGGCGGCCGTGACTTCCGCGGCGGGAAGTGCGGGGACGTGCGTGAACGGCGACAGGTCGCGGACCGTCTGCGGCAGTCCGAGCAGCGATCCGAGGAATCCGAAGATCAGGCAGAGCGCGAGCACGCCCCAGGACAGTCCGGCCGACCAGGTCGGGAAGCCGCCGAACGCCAGCACCGCCAATGCCGCGACCACCGCGATCGCCGGCACGAAGACGAGGGCGGCGCCCGTGAGGTTCACGACCTTTCCCGGCACGTCTCCGGACACGAGGCCGTACGCGAGGCCGGTCGCCGCGCCGGTCAGCGCCTGGAGGACGACGATGCCCACCGTGACGAGGCCGACGTGCGCCAGCATCCACCTCGGACGCGAGACCGCGGTCGCCAGAACGGGTTCGAGTCGCCCCGCCGACTCCTCACCGCGCATCCGGAGCAGTGCCTGCACGGCGTAGCCCGCCACCGCGATCGCCATGATCCCGAAGATGGCGGCGAAGTAGGCGTCGACCATGTCGGTCGTGCCGCCGCCGAGTTGTTCCATCATGTCGGCGACCTGCTCGCCCTCGCCGAGGAAGTCGTCGATCTGGTCTGCGATCGCGCCGTACACCAGGGCGAGGACGACGATCCCGAAAGCCCACCAGAACAGGATCATCCGTTGCATCCGCCACGCCGATCCGACCGCCGTCGGCAGTGAGCGGGACGCGCGGGCGGGACCCGGGCGGGTCGGGACGAGCCCCGAGCCGATGTCCCGGTGCTCCGTGAGAGCGAATCCGACGGACCCGACCGCGAGTGCGAACACGATGGGCAGCGCCAGCACCCACCAGGCATTGTCGTCGTAGGGACGAACCTGCTCGGCCCAGCCGATCGGCGACAGCCACGTCGCCCAGCCACTGACGACCCGGGTGCCGCCGTCCGTCACCGTTCCCGTCATGTCGCCGACGGCGCGCAACAGGAATGCGACGCCAAGGGCGGCCCCGGCGAGTCCGTTGGCGGTGCGGGCGCTGTCCGTCACCTGCGCGGTCACCGCGGCGATCGCGGCGAACGCGATGCCTGCACCCGCGACCGCCGCACCGAGCGCCACCGACCCGTCGAGTGGCAAACCCGCTGCCACCAGCAGGGCGACGTTGAGCAACGCCAGGACCAGGTTGGCTCCGACCGCGACCACCAGCGCGGCGGTGAGCAGCGCCTTCCGGCCGACCACGGCGGCCTCGACGAGTTCGGCGCGGCCGGTTTCCTCGTTCTGACGGGTATGCCGCACCACCAGCAGGGTGGTCATCAGGCACGCCGCCAGTGACATCGGCATGACGATCTGACAGGCAAGCACGGCACCGGCGCTGTACCCCGACACGAGACCGTTCGTGGCGAGCGCGACCGGCGACACCGCAGTGGCCATCGCGAAGCTGCGTAGGTCGGGCTCCGTGGGATACAGGCCGAGCACACTGGACGCCGAGAACGCCTGCAGCGCAGCGAGAGCAAGCAGCCACACCGGCAGCTGGATGCGGTCGCGGCGCAGGGCCAGGCGCACGAGCCGAGGGGTGCCCGCGTAGCGGCCGCGCCCGGTGGTCTCCGGCGCCGTCACCGTGCTCATCGTGCCTGCGTCCCGGACTCGGCCCGCCGGTGGTTCTCGCCTTCGCGGGCCAGTTCGTCGCCGTAGTGGCGCAGGAACAGCTCTTCCAATGTCGGGGGCGTCGACGTGAGCGACGCGATCCCGAAGGACAGCAGGTGGCGCAGCACGCCCTCGATCGCACTGGTGTCCACCTCGCATCGGGTGTGCAGGCCGTCGACCCGCACGTCGTACACGCCCTCGACGGCCTCCAGTCCGGTCACCGACTGCTGTGTCTCGGCGGTGATCGAGGTGCGCGTGAGGTGCCGCAGTTCCGCGAGTGTGCCGGTCTCCACCGTGCGGCCCTCGCGGATGATGCTCACCCGATCACACAGCGCCTCGACCTCGGCGAGGATGTGACTCGACAGCAGGACCGTCTTCCCCGCGTCGGACATCTCCTCGACGCAGTCCTGGAACACCGACTCCATCAACGGATCCAGCCCGGACGTGGGTTCGTCGAGGACGTACAGTTCGACGTCCGAGGAGAACGCGGCGACCAGCGCGACCTTCTGCCGGTTGCCCTTCGAGTACGTGCGCGCCTTCTTCGTCGGATCGAGTTCGAACCGTTCGAGCAGTTCCGCGCGCCGGGGCTCGTCCAGCCCGCCGCGCAACCCGGCGAGGAGGTCGATCGCCTCGCCGCCGGTGAGATTGGGCCACAGGTTCACGTCACCCGGTACGTAGGCGAGCCGACGGTGCAGCGACACCGAGTCGTGCCACGGGTCGCCGCCCAGGAGGGTGGCAGTGCCCGAATCGGCGCGCAGCAGGCCGAGCAGGACCCGGATGGTCGTCGACTTGCCGGACCCGTTGGGTCCGAGGAATCCGTGCACCTCCCCCGTCCCCACCTCGAGGTCGAGGCCGTCGAGTGCGCGGGTCGGACCGAACGTCTTGACGAGATTCTCCACCGAGATCGCAGCCATGATGGGGACGCTACGCCGGTTCGCGGGTGGTCACGACGGGTTTCTGCGGTCGCGGCCGCGGCGTGGCCGGATCAGATCAGGCCGAGCTTGCCCGCCTCGTAGACGGCCTCGGCGCGCCGTCCGACGTCGAGTTTGCGCATGATGTTGCTGACGTGGAATTTCACCGTCGTGGCGGAGATGAACAGCCGCTCCCCTATTTTCGCGTTCGACAACCCCTTGGCTAGGAGCTGCAGGACCTCGAGTTCGCGTTCGGTGAGCCCTTCGCGTGGTGTCGTCTGACCGTTGAGCGAGCGGATCACCGCGGACGCGCTGCGGGAGTCGAAGGCGCTCTCGCCGCGGGACACGGCGCGGATGGCGCGCACCAGTTCGGTGGTGTCGACGTCCTTGACCACGTATCCGCGGGCGCCGGCGTGGATGGCGCGGACGACGAGTTGCTCGTCCAGGAAGGTGGTCAGCACGAGCAACCCCATCTTGCCGTCCGCGGCGGACAGCTGCGCGCACAGTGCCAGCCCCTCGTAGTCGGAGGCCGCCGACAGTTTCAGGTCCATCAGCACGACGTCGGGCGCGACGTCACGGACGACGGCCAGCGCCTCCTGACTGGACGAGGCCTCGCCGACCACCTCGAGATCCGGTTCCCGCTCGAGGACGGAGCGCAGGCCCTGCCGGAGGATCGCGTGGTCGTCGACGAGCACGAGTTTCACCACCGACGTGGGGCGGGCGGACCCGGTCTGGTCACGCACCGAGGTTCGTATGGTCATCGGTCCACCTCACTGTCGGAATGTAACGGAATGCGGGCGGCCACCCGGACTCCGCCGATCCTGGCCCGCGCCACGTCGAGTGTGCCGCCCAGCTCCACTGCCCGGGCCTGCATGTTCGCCAACCCGCGGTGGTGCCCGTCGAGGTCGTTGTTCGCCGCCATCCGCAGCATCAGGCGCATCCGCTTGGGGTCGCCGTCGCCGTCGTCGGCCACGGAGAGCAGCACCGAATCCGCCGCGTACGTGAGCCGCAGGACGGCGCGGGTCGCGTTGGCGTGGACGGCCGCGTTGAACAGTGCCTCGCCGGCGATCCTCAGCAGCGCGTGCTCCCGTTCGCTGGACAGCTCGGCGGGGGTGCCGCCGACGCGGACGGTGACGGCGAGTTCGTCGGGCATGTGCACCACCCCGAGTTGTTCGAGCATCTCGGGCAGCGACGTCCGGTCGGAACCGCCGGAGTGGTTGAGCGCGTAGATGGCCGAACGCAACTGCTCCACCGCGCGACGCGTCAATTCCTTTGCAAGATCGAGCCTCTCGCTGCGTTCGTCGTCCGGAACACCGCTCCGGCACACCTCGATCTGCATGCCCGCCGACAGCACCGCCTGGGTGACGCTGTCGTGGAGTTCGCGGGCGATCCGGTGCCGTTCCTCGTCGAGCACCTGGTGCCGGTGGGCCGCGCCGAGTTGACGCTGGGTGGATTCGAGTTCGGCATTGCGCACCGCGAGGTCGGAGGCGGTTCGGCGGGCTTCCGAGTACGCGTGCTCGGCCCGTTCGAGCAGAAGTTGGCCACGCTGGTACAGCGCCGAATTCTGCAGTGCCACGGCGGTCTGACTCGCCAGGATGCTGAGGACCGCGCCGTCGGTGGTGTCGAGGGTGCGGTGCTCGGCCGTCCAGGCCGCGAACGCACCCACGACCCCGCCCTCGAGGACGATCGGCACGAAGGCGTGATGCGCGTCGATGACGGGAGCGCCGCCGGTGCGGGCGGACCGGATGTCGGCCAGGCACGTCACCACCTCGTCCGGCAGCGGTGGGCCCTCCACGTTGTCGACGAGGAACGGCGTCGCGTCCGGCCCCAGCACCAGCCGGCGCGGGCCTGCGTCGGGCAGCATGCCGTCGGCGAGGGCGAACGCGATCCACCGCGCGTCCAGATGGGCCCGCGCCGCCTCGGCGACGGCGCAGATGAGCGTCTCCGGACCTTCGACGGTGCGGACGAGGGCCCGTGAGATGAGTTCGAGTGCGTGGACGACGCGTTCGAGGCGTTCCGCGGCGCCACGGTACTGGGGGTAGAACGTCGGTTTGCCGGACCGCAGTCCGGTGAGCGTCGACAGGTCGGGGGCGTTCATCTGCTCACAGCGCCGTCCGGAACAGTGCCACCATCTGTTCCTGCGTCGCCGTCCGCGGGTTGGTGGACATGCACGCGTCGCGGAGCGCGAACTCGGCCAGCCGCGACAGGTCGGTCTCGCGAACCCCCAGCTGTCCCAGACCTTTCGGAACCCCGACCTCCCGGGCGAGACGTTCCACCCGGTCGGCCACGGCGAGGGCGGCCTCCTCGGGTGTTCCGCGGCGTTCCTCGAGACCGAGGGCGGCGGCGATGGCGACGAACGGTGTGGCGTCGTCGGTGGCGTTGAACCGGATCACGTGCGGGAGAAGGATGCCGTTGATGACTCCGTGCGGCAGGTCGAGCAGTCCCCCGACCTGATGGCTCATCGCGTGCGCGGCACCGAGGATGGCGTTGGTGAACGCGAGGCCGGCCTCCAGGCTCGCCTGCGCCATGACGGCCCGCGACTCCATCTCCATCGGCTCCTCGATGGTGCGGACGAGGGTGTCGGTGACGAGCCCGACCGCGCGGAGCGCGTGGTGGTCGGTGAGCGGGTTGTGGGCCAGCGACACGAACGCCTCGATGCCGTGGGTGAGGGCGTCGAGTCCGGTCGCGGCGTTGAGCCATTCCGGCATCGTGGTGAGCAGCCGGGGGTCGATCACGGTCACGTCCGGGACGAGCGCGCGGCCGATGATGGTGATCTTGGTGCCCCGCCTCGTGTCGGTGACGATGCAGAACTGCGACACGTCGGCGCCGGTGCCGGACGTCGACGGCACCATCACCAGCGGCGGGATCGGACTGGTCGCCTGGTCCACGCCCTCGTAGTCGAGGATGTTGCCCCCGTTCGCGGCGAGCACCGCGACGCCCTTCGTCGCGTCGATGACCGAGCCGCCGCCCAGCGCGATGAGAACGTCGCATTCGCCCTCGCGGTACGCGTCGTGGCCGGCCGCGATCTCGTGGTCCTTGGGGTTGGGTGTCAATGCACTCCACACGACCGGGGTGAGGCCCTGTTCACGGAGCTGATCCTCGAGTTCCGACGCCCAGCCCGCCTCGATCAGACCCGGATCAGTGACGAGCATCGGCCGTGCCCCACCGAGGCGGAGTACCGCGTGCGCGGCCTCGACCATCGACCCGATACCGAACACGATCTCGGGTGCGTGGAATTTCACCAGCCTGCCGGGGGCGGTGGTGCGGGTGGACGGATAGGACACGGACAAGTCGACACTCCTCCCGACACCTGCGTGCATGTGATCCAGATTACAAGACCTTGGCCTCGACCCTACGGCCCGGGAGAAGGCTTCACACCCACCGAAGGACAGGCACGGTACCTACCCGATCGGGTAGGTACTCACCGCAGCGCGTGCCCCAGCTCGGCAGCGCGGGACATCAGCTGGGCGGGATCGCGTGCGACGACGACGCGGTCGCAAATCTCCGCGTACTCCGGCATCGCGCACGACGCCTGGTTCCAGTACCGCTCGGGTTCCGGCGTGATCCACGCGAGCCGGTGCACCTTGCGTCGCAGTTCGGCGAACTCGTCGACGCCCGGCGGGAGGCCGTTGCACCGCCCGTCGCCGACGACGATCACCGACGTGCGGGTGTTCACGTCGGTGCCGAACTCGGTCAGCACGTCGGTGAACACCCGGCCGTAGTCGCTGCTCGCCTCCAGATCGATGCGGGGGTCGGCGAGCACCGAGGCGAGCGCGTCGTCGTCGGTGCCGGCGAGGAGGGTGTCCGTGACGTCGACGGGCCGGTCGACGAACGCCAGCACCTGACAGCGGCTCGCCCGGCGGTGCATGGCCTGCGCCAGCCGGAGCGTGAATGCGGTGACGGGGCGCACCGACAGCGACACGTCCGCGAGAATCAGCACCCGCACGCGGTCCGGGCGCGGCGCCTTCACCATGAGGTGGAACGGGACGCCCTCGGTCCGCAGGCTGGCGCGCACGGTGCGGCGCATGTCGAGGCGGCCCCGCGCCAGTTCGCGCGGACGGGGACGCGAAGGCCCGCGCATCCGCCGAAGCACCTCGTAGCACGCCTGATTCACCTCGGCGCGGGACGTCGCCGCCACCGGACCACTCGCGGTCCCGGCCGCTGCAGGTAGCGGTCCCGACGAGAGGTCGCGGGCGTCCGCCAGCGCGCCGACGAACGCCTCCACCGCCTCCGCGAGCCGGTTCAGCTGGGCCGCAGTGAGGGGCTCGGCCCCGCCGGAATCGGCGTAGACCTTGCTCGGGTCGTAGGCGTCGAGCCACGCGAGGATCGACTCCGGATCGTCCCAGGACAGCGATCCGACGACGGCTCCGCTCGTCGACGACGCCAGATCACCGACGGCGGTGCTCGCCGCCCGCTCGACCTCGACGGTGTACGTGACACCGCGTCGCCCGGACTCGGCTTCCGAATCGACGGACAGGTCGGCGTCGCTCGACGTCATGCTGACGTCGTCGTCGTCCTTGTGGGGGTTGAACCCCTTCTCCGCCTCGGGGGTGTCGAAGTGGTCGCCGACCTCGGCGGCGCGCTCGTTGTACTCCGCGTACCGTGCGGTCTCCGCGTTGTCCGCCACCTCCAGCGCGGACGGCAGGCCCTCCGCGAACTCGGCCCGGGACGGCGGCCGCGCGCCGGGAGCAGCGTCGGCGACCGCCCCGAAGAACACGTCGAAGGCGCGGTCGAAACCCTGCTGCTCGTACGTGTACTTCGCGCACACCGCGCGCAGCGACGCCCGCAGCGTGGCCGGATCCCGGCCCCCGACCAGCCCGAAGACCCGGCGAACCTCGATGACCTCGGCGGGAGACGCGGCGACGCCGTAGCGGCGCAACACCTTTCCGAACGACGCCGCGAGCACGTCGAGGAGTTGCGCGGGAAGGGACGGGGAGGGATCGGGCGCCGGGTGGAGCATCGTCAGCGCCCGCCCTGGCGGCCCGCGCCGATGCCGCCGCGGTCGCGACCACCGCGTCCGCGGAACACGGCGGTTGTCGTGTTGGCCGGCCGCGATGCGACCGTCACCCGCTCCGCGGGCCCCGCCGGAGCGGTATCCGCGTCGTCCGACGGCAGCGGCTGTTCGCCGGACAGCCGGGTGCGGGCCAGTTCGACGTCGCTGGTGTACTTGAGCAGGGCGGTGAGCAGGATGTCCCGGACCGCGGCCTGCGCGCTCACGGCCACCCCGGTCGACTTCAGGACCACCGCCGCACGGGCCGCGTCGATGACTTCCGCGATGGACGGACTCTTGCGGAGCGGCAACTCCCGCAGTGTGCGCGCCAGATCCACCACGTCCGCCGCGACGGCGTCCTCGACCTCGGGCGCCCTGGCCGTCACGATGTCCCGCTCACGCTGAGGCGTCGGATAGCCGAGGTGGTAGTGCAGGCAGCGACGCTTGAGTGCCGGCGACAGTTCGCGAGTGTCGTTGGACGTCAGGATCACCCACGGCGCCGAACGGGCGGTGAACGTCCCCACTTCGGGAATGGTGATCTGCCCCTCGGCGAGAACCTCGAGGAGCAACGCCTCCATCGACTCCTCGGTGCGGTCCACCTCGTCGACGAGCAGCACCACCGGTTCCGGCGACAGGATCGCCTCGAGCAGGGGGCGCACCGACAGGAAGTGCTCCGAGTACAGCCCGAAATCTTGGGCTGCCAGGAATTTCGACGCGTCGGCGATGTCGTCGAACGCGGCCAGCTTCTCCCCGATGCGGTCACGCAGCATCTGCACGTGCAGAAGCTGTTTCGCGTAGTCCCACTCGTACAGCGCCCGGTTGTCGTCGAGACCTTCGTAGCACTGCAGCCGGACGAGCTTGCGCCCCGACGCCTCGGCCAGCGACTTCGCCAGTTCCGTCTTGCCGACACCGGCTGGCCCCTCCAGCAGCAGCGGGCGTTCGAGCGCGGTCGCCAGGTGGACGACCACCGCGAACTCGTCGTCGGCGATGTAGTCGACTTCGCGCAACGCCTCCTTCAGTTCCGCGCCGTCGGCGAAGCGGACGTCCTCCGGTTCCGGGGCTGTGTGCGGTGCAGTCATGATCGGGGCATCCGTCCTTCGTCAGCAGGGTGGTGGGAACGCATCCGGGGCGGGGCCGGGCTGGGGTGAGGCGCCCGCCCCGGACGCGAGTCATCGGATCGGTCAGTACGCGCTGTTGATCGCGTGATCGACCACGGGGATCATCGACTCGACCGTCACCTCGCGCGGGTTGCCCGGCGTGCACCAGTCGCCCTGGATGTGCTCGGAGATGGCGCGCACGGTCTTCTCGTCACCGCGGATGGTGTCGCCGCGACCCTCGTACTTCTTCGTGTTCATCTGGTTCTTCTCGTACGAGTCGGTGCGCACCTGACCGAAGTTGTCGGGAATGCCGACGTCCTTCGCCAGGCGGATGGCGGCCTCGACCGCCGCGTCCGCGGCCTGCACCGTCGTGAGGTTGCGGGTGTCGACGCCGAGCGCGCCGGCCAGCTGGGCGTAGCGCTCGTACCGCGACGGCAGGTTGTACTCCCAGACGCGGGGCAGGGCGATCGCGTTGTTCAGTCCGTGGTGGCTGTCGAAGAACGCGCTGACCGCGTGCGAGATGGAGTGCACGATGCCGAGGCCGCCGGAGTTGAAGGCCTGCCCGGCGATGTACTGCGCGTTCATCATTCCCTCGCGGGCCTTGAGGTTGCGCGGCTCGAACACGGCCTCCCGCAGGTTCTTCGCGACGAGTTCCACCGAGTACAGGGCGTTCCCGAGCGAGGGCGCGAAGTCGAGGCGCGACACGTACGGCTCACTGCCGTGCGCGAGGACGTCGAATCCGCAGTACGCGGTGAAGTGCTGGGGGCAGGTGTAGTAGAGCAGCGGGTCGTCGATCGCGAGGGTCACGATGGTCGCCTCGTCGAAGCCCACCCACTTGTGCGGGTTGTTCATGTCCGACGTGTCGGTGATGACGTACGCCCACGAGGTCTCCGAACCCGTACCGGCCGTGGTGGATACGGCGATGTGGGGCGGGTTCTCCTTGTTGGTGGACTTCGCGAATCCCTCGAACTCGTTGATGTTGCGGCCGTCGTGCGCGACGACGACGCGGGCGCCCTTGGCGGCGTCGTGACTCGAGCCGCCGCCGACGGAGATGATCGAGTCGCACTTCTCCTTCTGGTAGAGCGCGGCCGCCTCCATGACGTTGTAGTCCTTGGGGTTCGACTCGACCTTGTCGTAGAGCACGACCTCGACGCCCTGGTACTCGATCTTGCCGACCAGTTCCTCGATGATGCCCGAGCCGCGCAGGCCGGTGGTCATGAGCAGGGTCCTCTTGAATCCGAGGTTCTTCGCCTCGACGCCGATGATGTCGTGGGCGCCCACTCCCATCAGGGCTCGCGGGAACGGGTGGAATTCCTTGATGGGGAAGTCCCAGATCTGGTTGAGCTCGATGGCCATGGCCGTCTCCTCGATTAGTCGATGTCGGATCTGAAGCGTTGGGGAAGGGGACGCAGTGGATGTGATCGGCGTCTCACCTGGAAACCACTGTGACCTAGTTCGGGCCCCGGTTACAGACCTGCGAGACCGAACCGTCCGACCGCGGCGGACAAACTGCCCGATCGGGCAGGTGCGGCCGGGCGGAGCCGGAGAGGTGGGTACTCGATAGGCTGTCCACTCCGCACGGAGTGGACAGCTAGGCAAAAACTAGAACCTGTTCTATTCTTGGGACAGGTAAGCGAGCGTTCCGGCGCTGCGAAGTACGGAAGGACTGCACACACGATGACGACTGTCGAGGTGCCGCACAGCTCACGATCGGTGGTGCTCACCGTCTCGGGTGTGGTCGAGGAAACCCCCGATTCCCGGTCACTGGTCTTCGACGTCCCGGCCGACCTCGCCGGCAAGTTCGCCTACAAGCCGGGCCAGTTCCTCACCCTGCGCATCCCCAGCGACCGCACGGGCTCGGTCGCCCGCTGCTACTCGCTGGCCAGCTCGCCGTTCACCGACGACGCCCCCAAGGTGACCGTCAAACGGACGGCCGACGGGTACGGGTCCAACTGGCTCTGCGACAACGTCGCCGTCGGCGACACCCTCGAGGTCCTCCCCCCGTCCGGAGTGTTCACCCCCAAGTCGCTCGACCACGACTTCCTGCTGTTCGCGGCGGGCAGCGGCATCACCCCGGTGATCTCGATCCTCAAGTCCGCCCTCACCGAGGGGTCCGGCAAGGTCGTCCTCTTCTACGCCAACCGCGACGAGAAGTCGGTCATCTTCGCGGAGGAACTGCGCACACTCGCGAGCCGGTACCCGTCACGACTCGTGTCCATCCACTGGCTCGAGACGGTCCAGGGACTGCCCGGCGTCGACCAGCTCGCGTCCGCCGTCGCCCCCTACCTCGGGCACGAGGCATTCATGTGCGGGCCTGCGCCGTTCATGGACACCATCCACAAGGCCCTCGCCGACGCCGGGATGCCCCGCACCCAGGTGCACGCCGAGGTGTTCAACTCGCTGGCCGGCGACCCGTTCCGGGACGCCGACACCGTGGAGGTCACCGAGGACGAGGCCGCCGACGCCGCCACCGTGGAGGTCGAACTCGACGGCGAGATCCACAACCTGAGCTGGCCCCGCAAGCAGACCCTCGTCGACATCATGCTGGCCGAGGGAATCGACGTGCCCTACTCCTGCCAGGAGGGCGAGTGCGGGTCATGCGCGTGCACCGTGCTCGAAGGCAAGGTCGAGATGGAGAACAGCGAGATCCTCGACCCCGAGGACATCGAGAGCGGCTACATCCTGGGCTGCCAGGCCCGGCCGGTAACCGACCACCTCAAGATCGAATTCTGAGCCCCTCAACCCAGTCGGCCGAAACCGACGACGGCGGAGTCGCTCGCCCAGTCCACCGTGTGCACGCGTATCCGGCCGAACTCGTTGCCGCCGACCGTCGTAGCGGTGTCACCGTCGACGGCGACGACGATGTTGGTGTGCTGGCCGACCCAGCTGTTGTTGTCGTAGAGCACCACGTCCCCGACGGCCGGGCGGTACCCGCCGCCGACCTCCTGGAACCGCGACTGCGACTCGTAGTACTCCTGCAACGTGTAGACACCGGGGATCCGCCAGTACCCGGAATTCGGATTCGACAGCGGCAGGCCCGCTTCCCGCATGATCCAGCTGACGAAGTCCGCGCACCAGGGCTCTTCGACCCCTTCGGAGTAGAACGTCCCCGGTCGCTGCGTGCCGTGTTCGGCCTCGAGCAGCCCGACGATCCGCGCCTGCTGCGGTGACAGTGCGGTCGTGTCGACGGCCGGGAATTCGGCGGTGTCCCAAGGCAGGTAGCGGTCCGGAGCCAGCCACAGCACCCCTCCCGCCACGACGGCGATCACCGCGACCACCGCGCTGAGGATCAGCCCCACACGTCGGCGACGGCGGGTGGGCGCGGAAGCAGTCATGCCACCGAATGTAGCGGGAATCCGGTCAGCGCATCGCGCGGTAGCCCGCGCGCTCCTCGGCCGTGAGGTGCTCACACGCGTACGTCAGGGCCGTGCGGCCCATCGCCGCGGCGTTCCGGTCGAGGAAACCGGTCAGCAGGGCGCGGTCGACCCGCTTGCCGACCTCCCGCAGCATCCATCCCGTCGCCTTCTGGGTGAGATCGCGGCGATCCCCGAGGACGGACTCCGCGACCTCGAGCGTCGTGGACGCGTCACCCCGCCGGATGAAGCCGAACGTGGTGAGCAGCGCGACGCGGCGCCGCCAGAGGTCGTCGTCCGCGGCCAACTCGTACACCAGATCCCGCGGGCGGGTGAACAACCACCCGCCCAGGATCCGCTCGGCGGACGCGTCCACCAGATCCCAGTTGTCGACCCGGCCCCGCATCACCAGGTCGAGGTAGAAGGACGCGATCTTCTCACCCAGGGCGTCATCGCCCGCCTTCGCCGACCTGTCGAACTGCGCGACGAGCACCAGCAGCCCCGCCAGGCGATGCTCGTGCACCGGGCTGTCGAGCAGCACCGTCACCTCCGGCAGGTCCAGATCGGCGTGCGCCCGGACCACGCTGCGCGTCCGGGGAACCCGCACGCCGATGAAGACGTCGCCCTCCCCGTACTCCCCCGGACCGGTCTTGAAGAACCGTGCCAGAGCGACGGCGTCGGCCTCGTCCGACACGTCGTCGAGAGCGCGCTTCACGTCGTCTGCGGTGGAAGTCACGAAGGCACTGTCCCACACGTCACCGACAGTGCGAGCGAAGATCACAAAACATGCTCCGACCTGTGGTTCGCGTTATCCGACTGCAACGGGTGAAGTATTGATCGGGCGGTCAATCAGGCGTGTACTCGAGGTGGACACAATCCATTTCGAGGAGGCCGGACATGAGATCGTGGAGTCGTATGCAAGATGTGGTGGCGATCGTGATCGGAGTCTTCGCGGCGCTCTCGCCGTTGTGGCTCGACACCAACAACGCCGCGATGTGGTCACTCATCGTCCTCGGTGTACTCGTGGCCCTCTCCGGTCTCGTCCATATGGCCCGCCCGGAGATGACTGCGGCCGAGTACGCGATGGCCGTCTTCGGAGTGCTGTTGTTCATCGCCCCGTGGGTGATGAACTTCGATGCCTTCACCGGCGCGTCGTGGACCGCATGGGTCGTCGGTGTCCTGGCAGTCGTCGTGGCTGTCACAGGGTTGCCGATGATGAGTTCCCGGATGCACGGACACGGAGGGCTGGCAACACATCACTGATCTGTGAACCACAGCACCGAGAACATCGATTCGGGCGGGGCGCAGGCTTACGGCATGCGCCCCGCCGTTCACGTCGGGAAAGGCCCATGCCAGTACCCCATCTCGGAAAGCCCGGTGGCCCCCAACCGCGGAAAGGCAGGCGGCGGCGCAGCGCGAAGATCGACGGCGATGCCCGGGAGTTGATTCTCGACGCCGCCGAATCCCTCATCGCCGTACACGGATTCGATGCCACGTCCACCGCATCGATCGCCTCTACCGCACACGTCCCGAAAGGACTGGTGTTCTACTACTTCCCCTCCAAGACCGACATCCTCCTGGCCCTGCTGTCCGAGCGACTCCCGACGGAACCCTTCGGCGACGTGGGACCCCTGGTGACTCCGGGCGACCCCGCCGCCAGCCTCGTCAACCTCGACGCCGCACTGAATCTGCGCGATCACCACTCGTCGGTGATGCGGGTGATCATCTGGCGCGAGGCCGAGACCCACCCGGACGTCCGCGCCCACCTGAGACGGTTCCGCGACTACCTCAGCGACATCACCGAGCGACTGCTGCAGGCCAGTTCGCCGTACCCCGTGCAACCCGGGACGCTGCGGGCCTGCGCGACGGCGTGGGTGGCCGCGATGTTCTCCGTCGCGGGCAACGATCGCCTGCACGACCTCGACGACCTGCCGCGACAGCACGGCGAGGAACTCGGCAACGTCGCACGGGTGGTGGCGGCCGGGATGGTTCAGCTCGGTTGAGATCTTCCCGCGGCCAGCAGCTGACCGGCGGGGAACGCCTCCGCGCTCGCGGGCAGCCGTCCGGGCCTGCCGCTGAGGAACACCTCGACGGTGCCCTCCCCCGTGCTCGGCCGGTTCAGCGCATCGATGCGGCGCAGCGTCTGCGCCGCCACCGCCTCGGCGCTGTCGAACAACCGCACCCCGGCAGGCAACTGCGCCGCGATCTCGTCGGCCATCAACGGATAGTGGGTGCAACCCAGCACCACCCCGCCGACGTCGCCGGGCGTCCGCTCCACGGCGGACGCGATGGCAGCGATCGCGGCCTCCCGCTCACCCCGGTCGATGGCCTCCGCGAGCCCGTGACACGCCACCCCCACCACCGCACTGCCGTTCCCGAATTTCTCGATCAGATCGGCCTGATACCGGCTCGCCGTCGTCGCCGCGGTCGCCCAGACCGCCACCGACGCAAACGCCGCAGCGGCCGGCTTGATCGCCGGAACCGTCCCGACGACCGGAACCTGCGATCCGACGAACTCCCGCACGTGGTCGAGTGCGGTGACGCTCGCCGTGTTGCACGGCAGCACGATCACCTCGGCGCCGCGGTCGAGGCTGCGCTGCGCGGTCGCGAGAACGCGGTCGATCACCCATTGCTCCGGCTTGGGACCCCACGGGGCCCCGTCCGGATCCAGCGCGAGGATCAGATCCAGTTCGGGTCGCAACTTGCGCAGCCACGCCGCCGTCGGCAGCATGCCGAGACCCGAGTCGATGAGCGCAACAATCACCCGGAGAATCTATCGCGCCCCCGCCCCGGCTCCTACGCCGACGCGGCCTCGAGGACCTCACCGATCGGAGTTCCCGCCGCGATCTTCGCGCGCATCTTCATGACACCGCCCGCCATCCCGCCGCCGACGACACCGGCCAGGATGCCGTCCCGCTCGTAGTAGGCGAGGAACTTGCGGCCGTCGTCCTTGATCACGTGCACCTCGTCGGTGGCCGCCACCGTGCCCAGGGCCTGGATCTTGATGTCGTACTGATCGCTCCAGAAATAGGGCACCTGAGCTGCGGCGTTCTCGTCACCGGTGCCGGTCAGCGCCCCGGCGAGGATCTTCGCCTGCTCCCCGGCGTTGCTCCAGTGCTCGACGCGCTTGCGGCCGCCCACCTGCAGCTGCCACGCGGCCACGTCGCCGACCGCCCACACGTGCGGGACCGCAGTGCGTCCGACGCCGTCGCACACCACCCCGTTGTCCAGTTCGACACCCGAGCCGTCCAGCCACGCGGTGACCGGGACCGAGCCGACCCCGATCGCCACGACGTCGACGTCCACCTCGCTTCCGTCACCGAGGACGGCCCCGGTGACGCGGTCGGTGCCCACCAGTGAGGTGAGCCCGACACCGACGCGCAGGTCGACTCCTTCGTTTGTGTGCAGCCGGGCGACGAGCCCCCCGATCTTCTCGCCGAGCACGGACGCGAGCGGCGTCGGCTGCGGCTCGACCAGCACCACGTCGAGCCCGCCGGCCCGCATGCTCGCCGCCAGCTCGCAGCCGATGAATCCCGCCCCGACGATCAGCGCCCGCCTGCCCTCCACGAGGTCCGCGCGCAACGCCAGGCTCTCGTCGATGGAACGGAGAACGTGGACGCCCGCGAGGTCCTGCAGTCCCGGGATCCGCCGCGGCACGAGACCGGTGGCGATCACGAGTTCGTCGTAGCCGAGTTCGCTGCCGTCGGCGAGTCTCAGGATGCGGGATTCGGTGTCCACCGAGGCGGCCTCGACCCCCAGCCGCAGGTCGATGTTCTTCTCGTCGAAGAACTCCCGCGGCTTGAGCGTGGTGTCGCTCTTCTCCCCGCGCATCACTTCCTTCGACAGCGGCGGGCGGTCGTAGGGAAGGTGCGGTTCACCTCCGAGAAGAATCAGGTCATCCCCGTATCCGGCCCGCCGGAGTTCCTCCGCGGTGCGCAGGCCCGACAGACCCGCCCCGACGATCACAATTTTCTGCACGCCAACACATTAGGCGCTGCGCGCCCCGTGAGTACTTGGTAACCGCGGGCGGTTACCAAGTACTCACGGGTCAGAGGTCGGCGATGGCCTCCAGCGGGCGGGTGCGGGCGGCGCGGCTCGCCGGCCACAGTGCCGCGAACACACCGACCACACCGGATCCGAGGAGCATCGCGACGACCTGCCCCCACGGCACCGTCACCTGGCCGAGCCCCTGGTCCTTCAGGGTGCTCACGAAGCCCCAGCCGAACGCGATGCCGAGCAGCACGCCGACGGCCGCACCGAACACCGCGATGAGCATCGACTCCAGGTAGATCGTGCGGCGCATCTGGGACCTCTGCATTCCGACCGCGCGGAGCATACCGATCTCCCGCCTGCGCTCGACCACCGACAGCGCGAGCGTGTTGATGATGCCGAGGATCGCGATCACGACGGCGAGTGCGAGCAGTCCGTAGAGGATCGCGAGGAGCGTGTCGATCTGCTGGCCCTGCGTTCCCTTGAACTGGTCGCGGTCCTGCACCTGCACCACGACGAACTGTTTGGTCGCGGATTCGAGGTCGGCGCGCAGCTGCGTCAGGTCCGCACCCGGCTTCGCGTCGATGAGCACAGCCAGATCGGGGATGGTCGCGGCCGGCATGACCTGCCGGTACACCTCGTCCGACACGAGCCAGTCGCCGACCAGCTGGTTGTCTTCGAAGACGCCGGTGACCTCGGCGTCGACGACCTTTCCGTCGGCGCTCGTCATCGGGACGGTGGTCCCCAGCGTCCAGCCCTTCTGCGCGGCCGTGGTCTGGGACACGACGAGGTGGTTGCCGGTCAGGTCGGCGCCGCCCTCGACGAGCTTGTAGTCGAGAACGCCGTCGAGGGGTCCGTCCAGCGACGCCCCCTGCTCCCGCTCGTCGTCGACCGTCACGGACACCGGGTGCAGGGCGGCGGCGCTCTGGACGTCGTCGAGGTTCCGCACGGCCCTCGCCGCGCCGCTGGGCACGCCGATCTGGTTGGGGCCGGTGAGCACGTAGTCGGCGGACACCCCCGAGTCGACGAGCTGGTTGACGCTGGCCTTCGCGGACGCGCCGAACACCCCGATGACGGATACGAGCATCAGTCCGAGTGTCAGCGCGAACGCGGTGGCGGCGGTGCGGCGGGGGTTGCGCACGGCGTTGGTGCGGGCCAGGCGCCCGACCGGGCCGAACGGCTTGGCCAGTACCGCTCCGAGCGCGCCGACGATCGGCCGGGACAATGCGGGGGCGGCGAACAGCACGGCCAGGATCAGACCGAGCGCGCCGGCACCGACGACGGCGGCCGCACCGCCACCCGTGCCCCGCGAACCGATCACGAGCCCCACCGCACCGAGGACACCGAGGACGGCACCGGCGATGGTGCGCACGTGCAGTGAGTCACCGGTGGACGCGAACTCCTCGCGCATCGCCGCGACGGGCGGCACCTTGGAGGCGCGCCGGGCGGGTGCATACGCGCTGACCGTCGTCACGAGAACGCCGACCACGAGGGCGATGAGGATCGTGCGCGGACCCACCTGCAGGGGCCCCTCGGGCAGTCCGACGTCGAACGCGTTCAGCAGGGCCCGCAGTCCGTAGGCCAGGCCGACACCGGCGGCGATTCCGATCGCGCTGCCGATGACACCGACCACGAGTGCCTCGAAGACGACGGACCGTCCCACCTGCTTGCGGCTCGCGCCGATCGCGCGGAGCAGCGCGAGTTCGCGCAGGCGCTGAGCGACGATCATCGAGAACGTGTTGTAGATGATGAACGTGCCGACGAGCAGCGCGATCGCCCCGAACGCGAGGAGGAAGTAGTTGATGAAGCTCAGCGCCTCCGTCACCTGCGCCTTGGTCTCCTCGCGCACCTCGTCGCCGGTCTGGACCTTCGCGTCGGGGAGCGCCGCGGCGATCTCGTCGCGCAGGTCGCCCTGCGACACACCCGTCCCGGCGACGTCGATGTACTCGACGTGCTTGCCGTCGGTGAACAGTTCCCGGGCCTGCGAGTCGACGAACGTCGCGCCGATGAAGCCACCGGTCTCGTTGCCGGTGTCGTAGATGCCGGAGACGGTGACGTCGATCATGCCGCGGGCGGGCACGAGGACCTTGGTGGTGTCGCCGACCGCGAGTTGCGCGCGTTCGGCGGCGCTGGCGTTGACGGCGATCTGGCCGGCCTGCGCGGGCGGGGTTCCCTGCACGTACTCGTCGGGTTCACCGAGCGCCTGACCCGGCGGCAGGTACGACTCCCCGACGCTCGGCGCACCGCCCGTCTGGACGGCGGCGCCGTCGGAGTCGATGAGGACGATCTGCCCGCTGACGGCCGGGGCCACCGCGCGCACCCCGCCCAGAGCGGAGATGGTGTCGAGATCTGCGAGGGGCACCCCGCTGGAGTTGCGCTCCTCGGGCGACACCCGCACATCGACGCCCTGCGCGGTGTTCTCGAAGATCGAATCGAACGTCTTCTGGAGAGTGTCGGTGAAAACGAAGGAACCGGCAACGAACGCGGTGCCGAGCACCACGGACAGCACCGTCAGTGCCAGCCGGACCTTGTGTGCCGCCAGGTTGCGCAGCGATACCTTGCGCATCGGCGCACCGGATGTGGACGCCATGCGGTCAGACCGCCGCGTCGGACGTGAGGGCGTGGGCGGGCTCGTCGAGTCGCTTCATCGTGTCGAGGACCGAATCGGCCGTCGGCTCACGCAATTCGTCGACGATCTTGCCGTCGGCGAGGAACACCACCCGGTCGGCGTAGGCGGCCGCGCGGGGGTCGTGGGTGACGATGACGACGGTCTGGTGGAATTCGTCCACCGCCGCGCGCAGGATCGACAGCACCTCGCCGGAGGACTTCGAGTCGAGGTTGCCGGTGGGCTCGTCGCCGAAGATGATCTCCGGCTGCCCGGCGAGGGCGCGGGCACACGCGACGCGCTGCTGCTGACCTCCGGACAACTCGCCGGGGCGGTGCTCGAGACGGTCTTTCAGGCCGAGTTTGGTCAGCACGCTCTCGAGCCACGCGGCGTCCGGCTTGCGGCCCGCGATGTCCAGCGGAAGGGTGATGTTCTCCAGCGCCGTCAGCGTCGGCACCAGGTTGAATGCCTGGAACACGAAGCCGATGCGGTCTCGTCGCAGCTGGGTCATCTGCTTGTCCGTCAGCGTCGTCAACTCGGTGTCGCCGATGAGGACGGAACCAGAACTGGCCGCGTCGAGCCCGGCCAGGCAGTGCATCAGCGTCGACTTGCCGGAACCGGACGGTCCCATGATCGCGGTGAACTCACCACGGGCGAACTCCGCGGATACCGCGCTGAGCGCGTGGACCTGGGTGTCGCCGGTGCCGTACGTCTTGGACAGCTCGACAGCACGGGCAGCGACAGCGGGGGCATGCGTGCTCATGATCGCCTTTCGTCATTCTCTTGTAGCGGTCCGGCCCCGTGGTGACGGGCCGGGACGGTGCACGCGCGGCGCACTCCTCCATCTTGTCGACACCCGCGGCGGCACGCCATCAGGGACCACCCTGATCTCGAGTCCGAGAGGACGTGATCCCGGACACGGCGACCCGGCCGGAAACGCCCACGACGGAAGTGCCGAACTGGGAGAATTCCGGTATCGCCGGTGCGAAGGAGAGCCCTCATGGCCATCGAACCCCCCAAACCCCGGGCAGGATCGCGTTTCGTCGACGCGTTCCTCCAATCACCGTTCGCCGGCCTGGCGCCGTGGATCGTGATGTCGCTGCTGTCCGGCCCCGGGCGGTTCGAGGAATCGGTCGCCACCGCTCTCGGGTTGTCGATCCTGTTCCTGTTCCTCAGCCACCGCCGCGGCGGAAGCCTCAAACCCATGGAAGTGTTCGACATCGTCTATTTCGGCTGCCTCGCCGCGATCGGCCTGTTCGCCTCCGACAGCCTGATCACGTGGCTGGAGAAGTGGTCGGGCGAGATGTCGAGTCTGGCGCTCGTCGCGTTCGCGTTCGGCTCGCTGTTGCTGCGCAATCCGTTCACCCTGCCGTACGCGAAAGAGACTACGCCCGAGGAATATTGGACCTCCCCTCTGTTCCTGAAAGTCAACCAGCTCATCACCCTGGTGTGGGCGCTGTCCTTCACGGTGTCGGCGGCATCCGGACTGTACGGCGACCTCGTCCTCGATCAGCCGGACAATTTCTGGACGGGCTGGATCATTCCGATCGGGGCATTGCTGTTCGCGCTGTCGTTCACCGAGTGGTACCCGGACGTGGCGAGCGCGCAGGCGCCGCGGGAACCCGGGGAGCCGGAAGAGGTGGCTCCGCCGCTCGTCAAACTGTTCGACTTCCTGCCGCCGTACCTGATCGGCGTGGGGATCGCGATGCTCGTCACCGACAACGATCCCGACTGGCTGGGCATCACCCTGATCGTGGTCGGCGCCCTCGGCAGTGCGGCGTTGCGGCGGGCGGGCACGCAGAGCCGAAGCAGTTCGACCGCATGAGGCAAAACGTCACTGATCGGAGCACCGGCCACTAGCCTGATGTGACTGACGTCACAGACGAGAGGTGGGCGCATGTCGGACGCCGAGAACGAGGTCATCTTCGACCGACTCGCGCACTGGGCGCAGGTTCGACCGGACGACGCCGCCGTGCAGTTCCAGGGGGCCGAGTACACGTGGTCCGGGTGGCACGACCGGATCCTGCACGTCGCGGGGGCGTTGGCGGAGGGCGGAATCGGGGCGGGCGACACGGTCGCGTTCGTCGACAAGAATCACCTGTCCTGCCTCGAGGTCACCTACGCCGCCTCCCTCCTCGGCGCGGCGGCCGCTGTGCCCAACTGGCGACTGGCCGGCGAGGAACTCGACTACGTGATCAACGACTGCAAGGCTCGAATCCTGTTCGTGGGCAACGAGTTTCTCCAGCAGGTCATGGCATTGCGGGACCGGCTGACCGGCATCGAGCAGATCATCACCGTCGGCGGGGAGCACGACGAGTTCGAGCCGTGGCTCGCCGAGGCGTCCGTCCTGTCGTCGAGGCCGGAGGTGGCCGCCGACGCCACCGCGCTGATCCTGTACAGCTCGGGAACCACCGGCAGGCCCAAGGGTGTTCAGCTGACGCACCGCAACCTGATCGCGCACAGCGTCGCGGTGCTCGACATCCTGCCTGCACGGCACGACGACTGTCTGCTCGTCGCCATGCCGCTGTTCCACGTCGGCGGGAGTTGCTACGCCATCATGGGGGTGCACGCCGGCGCCCGCTGCCATTTCACGAGGGAGGCCGACGCCCCGTCGCTGTTCGGCGCGCTCGCGGCCGGTGCGAACATCGCGTTCCTCGTACCCCCGGTGATCGCCGGAGTGCTCGCCGCGGGCGAGCAGGCCGTGGCCGCGTTCGGCGCGCTGCACCGCATCACGTACGGCGCGGCCCCGATGCCGCTGCCGTTGCTGCGCAGCGCACTCGCCGCCTGGCCGAACGCGGAATTCGTCCAGGTGTACGGAATGACCGAGTGCGCGGGGGTCGTCACCGCACTCCTGCCGGACGTGCATCGCGACGAGGCGCAGGAGGCGAGGATGGCGTCGGCGGGGCAGCCCATTCCCGGTGTGGAGATGCGCATCGTGGACCCGGCCACCGCCGAGGACGTCGCCACCGGTGAGACCGGGGAGTTGTGGTGGCGGTCGGACCAGCGCACGCCCGGCTATCTCGGCAAGCCCGAGGCGACGGCGGAGGCGATCACCGCGGACGGGTGGTTGCGCAGCGGCGACATGGGCCGCGCGGACGCCGACGGTTTCGTGTTCATCGAGGACCGGCTGAAGGACATGATCATCACCGGCGGCGAGAACGTGTACTCCCCGGAGATCGAGCGGGTCCTCGTCGAACACCCGGCGGTGGCGGAGGTGGCGGTGATCGGCGTGCCCGACGACCACTGGGGTGAGACTGTCAAGGCCGTCGTGGTGCCGGTGACCGGAAGCAGCATCGAACCGGACGAACTGATCCACTACACTCGTCAGCGCCTGGCGAAGTTCAAGTGCCCGACGACGGTCGACGTCGTCGACCTGCTGCCGCGCAACCCCACCGGCAAGATCCTGAAGCGGGAACTCCGGGCGCCGTACTGGAAGGACCGCACCCACAAGCTCGTGTGAGCTCGGTCCATACTGGGACCGTGACCGTTCGATGCCCCTGCCTGCTCGGTGAACCCTACGACGAGTGCTGCGGGAGGTATCACCGCGGCGAGGCGAAGGCGCCCACGGCCGAGCGCCTGATGCGATCCCGGTTCAGCGCATTCGCGGTCCTGGACGCCGACTATCTCATCGCGACGTGGCATCCGAGCACGCGGCCCGCGGATCTGGACCTCGATCCGGAGCAGCGCTGGACCCGCCTCGACATCCTGGGGACGACCGGCGGCGGTCTGCTCGACAGCACCGGCACCGTCGAGTTCCGTGCCCACTACGTACTGGACGGCCACCGCGAATCGCTGCACGAGAACAGCCGATTCGTCCGTGAGGACGGCGACTGGCTGTACCTGGACGCGATCGCGACGCCACGCCCGGGGCTCCCGCGTCTCTGATCGGCCCCGGCTTACGATCGGATCATGATCAACCACCGGATCGGTCCCTTCGCCGCGTTCGCCGCCTGCGCGCTGGCCCTGACGCTCACCGGATGCTCGGAGTCGAACTCCGCCAGCAGTGTGGCTGCGACGTCGCCTGCCGCCGCGGCCACCACCAGCAGCGCACTCGAATCCGAGTCGGCACCGATCCCGACCGACGCGGCGCCGAAGTCGTCCGCGGCGTCCGAGTCCGCGAAGCTCACCGTCACCGACGTCCGCGTCGGCGGGCACGAGGGATTCGACCGCGTGGTGTACGAACTCGGCGGCAAGGGCACCCCCGGCTGGCGGGTCGGATACGTGGACCAGGCCGTGCAGGACGGCAGCGGCAAGACGATCCCGGTGGCGGGCAACGGCATCCTGCAGGTGCAGATCGACGGCTCGGCGTACCCGTTCGACAGCGACGTGGAGGGCTACTCGGGCCCCAACCCGGTGCCCGGTGTTCCCGGCGGCACGGTGACCGAGGTCAACGGTGCGCTCGTGTTCGAAGGCGTCACCCAGTCGTTCATCGGCGTGACCGCACCCGGCCGTCCGTTCACGGTGTCCACCCTGTCCGATCCGACGCGGGTGGTCGTCGACGTCGCGAAGTGACGCTTCCCGCGCCCGCGACTTGACCTCGAGTAAAGTTGAGGTTCTACGGTCGTGTCATACCCCGGCTCTACCGTGGGGGGACAGCGACAGGAGGCCGCCGGCATGAGCATGGAAGTCACGGCGTGGAACGCCATGTACAACGCGATGCACGCCCAGGAGGATCGACGCCCCTTCTCCCGGACGACGTTGCGGCGGATCGCCCGTTTCGCCCGCCCGCACCGCCGCAACCTCGCGTGGTACCTGCTGCTCAGCGTCGTCACGGCCGCGCTGGCCGTGGCCACCCCGGTGCTGGCGGGCCGCGTCGTCAACGCCATCGTCGGCGGCGACGCGGTGTCCGTGATCGTGCGTCTCGCGGCGCTCATCGCGGTCATCGCCGTCCTCGAATCCGCACTCGCGCTGTGGACGCGGTGGTTGTCGGCGAGCATCGGCGAGGACCTGATCCTCGACCTGCGCACCGCCGTGTTCGACCACGTGCAGCGGATGCCGATCGCCTTCTTCACCCGCACCCGCACCGGCGCGCTGGTCAGCCGCCTCAACAACGACGTGATCGGTGCGCAGCGCGCGTTCAGCGACACCCTGTCGGGTGTGGTGTCCAACCTGGTCACGCTCGGCATCACGCTGATCGTGATGATCGGGATCTCCTGGCAGATCACGCTGTGCGCACTGCTGCTGCTGCCGATCTTCGTCCTGCCCGCCCGCACGATGGGCGCGCGGCTCGCACAACTCAATCGTGAGGCGGCCAACCACAACTCGGTGATGAGCACGCAGATGACGGAGCGGTTCTCGGCGCCGGGCGCCACCCTCGTCAAACTGTTCGGCCGCCCCTCCGAGGAGTCCGCCGAGTTCGCGGTCCGTGCGCGGCGAGTGCGGAACATCGGCGTCCGCACCGCCATGCTGCAGTCGGTGTTCGTCACCGCGCTCACCCTCGTCTCGGCGCTCGCGCTGGCCCTCGTCTACGGGCTCGGCGGGTTCTACGCACTGCGCGGACAACTCGACGCGGGAGCGGTCGTCGCGATGGCGATGCTGCTCACCCGCCTGTACTCGCCCCTCACCGCACTGGCCAGCGCACGCATGGACGTGATGAGCGCGCTGGTGAGCTTCGAGCGCGTCTTCGAGGTCCTCGACCTGAAGCCGCTGATCGCGGAGAAGCCCGACGCCGTCGCGGTGCCCGAGGGCCCGGTGTCGGTGGAGTTCGACTCCGTGGAGTTCGCGTATCCCTCGGCCGACAAGGTGTCGCTGGCGTCGCTCGAAGAGGTCGCGACCCTCGACACCCGTGGCGGCGTCGACGTGCTGCACCGACTGTCGTTCCGCGCCGAACCCGGGCAGATGGTCGCCCTGGTGGGATCGTCCGGGGCCGGCAAGTCCACCATCGCCCAACTGGTTCCCCGGCTCTACGACGCGGACGCGGGCTCGGTGAAACTCGGCGGGATCGACGTGCGAGACCTGACCGCCGACTCCGTGCGGGCCACCGTCGGAATGGTGACCCAGGACGGGCATCTTTTCCACGAGACCGTGCGGGCCAACCTCCTGCTCGCCCGCCCCGGCGCCACACCGGCAGAACTCGCCGAGGTCCTGGAACGCGCGCGGCTCACCGACCTCGTCGCCGCCCTTCCCGACGGCCTCGACACGGTGGTCGGTGAACGCGGCTACCGGTTGTCCGGCGGCGAACGCCAGCGGCTGACCATCGCCCGACTGCTGCTCGCGCATCCGAGGGTCGTCATCCTCGACGAAGCGACGGCGCACCTCGACTCCACGTCCGAGGCCGCCGTGCAGGAGGCGCTGGGCGAGGCCCTCACCGGCCGCACCGCGGTGGTGATCGCCCACCGGTTGTCGACCGTGCGCGCGGCCGATCTGATCCTCGTGGTCGAGGCCGGGCGCATCGTCGAACGCGGCACGCACTCCGAACTGCTCGCCGCCGGCGGCCGGTACGAAGAGCTGTACCGCACTCAGTTCGACACGGGCACGGTCTCGTCCCCGGCTCTCACCGAGGTGCTGCGGTGAGTCTGCGAATCGCGGAGAGGGGCAAGCCGATCCACTTCGGGCGGTTTCTCGCCTCGTACACCGTCTCGTACACCGCCTTGTCGAGTTCGTAGGCCCGGAGCAACGCCGCCGCCTCCCGCGGATCGGTGCCCGACACCGAGGCATAGCCCTCGCAGAACGCGTCGGCGTTGCGCTGGGCCCACTCCCTCGCCCGGAAGTCCCGCTGCGACGCCGCCCCCATCGCCCCCATCGGCACCGAATCGGCCAGCAGGTGGTGGGCGGCGTAGTCGAAGGACCGCAACATTCCCGCGACGTCCCGCAACGGACTGTCCCGTTCCCGGCGCTCGTCGAGCGTCTTGGCGGGCTCCCCCTCGAAGTCGATGAGCAGCCACCGCTCCGGTGTCCGCAGTACCTGACCGAGATGCAGGTCCCCGTGAATCCGCTGGACGGCGGTGGCACCCAGCGCTTCCGCCTCGGCGAACTTGTCCCGCACCGCGGCGGCCACCTCCCCCAGTTCCGGAACGATCGCGGTGGCGGCGTCCAGCCTCCGGGTCATCGCCTCCACCGTCGTCGACGCGACCTGCCGCTCCTCCGCACCCAGCGCACCCGCCAGCGTCGCGTGCACCTCGGCGACGGCGGCGCCCATGCGATGGGACTCACCGGCGAAGTCCGTCCCCAACTCCGCGGCGTGGAGATCCGCCTCGATCAGGAGGTCGCGGACGCTGCCGAGCGCCATGCTCCACCCGTCCGCCGAGTTGGCCTCGAAGTCCTGCACCATCGCGAGCGTGGTCAGAATCCCGGCCACGTCCGTCTCCATCCACGCCCGCAGCGTGGCCACGTATTCACTGCCCGCGCCGGCGAGCGCCAGATGGAGTTCCACATCGGGATTCACCCCCGGGGTGACCAGGCGGAAGATCTTCATCAGCAACTTCTCCCCCAGCACCACCGACGTGTTCGACTGCTCGGCGCCGAGCGTCCGCCCGCGCAGTCCCGGCTCGATCACCGTGCCCGGCACGGTCTTCAGCTGCACCGGCCCGGAACTCTGCGCCTCGGCCAGCAGGTCCGCGTACAGGGTGATGACCTCGGCGTCGTGCAGTCCGTCGTACGCGATCATGGCGTTGCCCTCGCGGTCGGGCAACGCCCACGGTTCGAGGTCCTCGGGCAGATGACTGCGGAACCCGAGCGGCACCTGGTACACCTGCGCCGGGCCCGCTTCGAACTCCACCGACACCAGCAGGTGCTCGGCGGAGAACCCGAAGACCGACGTCAGCTCGTGGCGGAGCAGGATCCGCACCGCCGAGATGGTGTTGCCCTTCGCGGCGAACCACCGCCGGTCCGGCAGCCACCGGACGAGTTGCCGCTCGAGGGTCTCGTCGGGAATGCGTCCACTGGTGGGTTCGTTCACTGCTGCACCGCCTGTTCCGCTTCACTGCTGACCGGATGTCCGCTCACCGCGCCGTCGGATTTGGGATCCGGTTGCAGCGCGAACCAGAAGAAACCGTGACCGGGCAGCGTGATCATGTACCCGTCGTCCCCGATCGTGGGAAAGGGAACGGAGCCGGTGAGCTCCACGGGGATTCGGCCGGAGAACTGGGTGAGGTCCAGTATCACCGCCTGCGGGAACCGGGACAGGTTGTTGACGCACAGGATGACGTCACTGTACGGGCGGTCCTCGCTCGGCGGGGTCTCCCGTACATATGACAGGACGGCCGGGTTCGCGCTGCCGAGTTCCGTGAACGAGGCCGTCCCGAACGCCGGGTGCTGTTTGCGGACCTGGATCAGCCTGCGGGTCCAGTGCAGCAACGAGTTGGTCGAGTTCATCTGCGCCTCGACGTTCACCGACTGATAGCCGTACGTGGGATCCATGATGACCGGCAGGTACATTCGCGCCGGGTCGGCGCGGGAGAATCCTGCGTTTCGGTCGGGCGTCCACTGCATCGGCGTCCGCACCGAGTCCCGGTCGCCGAGCCAGATGTTGTCGCCCATGCCGATCTCGTCACCGTAGTAGAGGACGGGCGAACCCGGCAGGCTCAGCAGCAACGCGGTGAACAGCTCCAGCTGGTTGCGGTCGTTCTCGAGCAGCGGCGCGAGGCGTCGCCGGATGCCGATGTTCGCCTTCATCCGCGGGTCCTGGGCGTACTCGGAATACATGTAGTCACGCTCCTCGTCCGACACCATTTCGAGCGTCAACTCGTCGTGGTTCCGGAGGAAGATTCCCCATTGGCACGAACTCGGAATCGGCGGGGTCTGCGCGAGGATCTCGGAGATCGGAAAACGGTTCTGCCGCCGCACCGCCATGAAGATGCGCGGCATCAGCGGGAAGTGGAACGCCATGTGGCATTCGTCCCCGATGTCCGGCTCCCCGAAGTACTCGACGACGTCCGACGGCCACTGGTTGGCTTCGGCGAGCAGCGCCCGCCCCGGGTACTCGGCGTCCATGACGGCCCTGCACCGCTTGAGGAAGGCGTGGGTCTCGGGCAGGTTCTCGCAGTTGGTGCCGTCCCGCTCGAACAGGTAGGGCACCGCGTCCAGCCGGAAACCGTCGATTCCGAGGTCCAGCCAGAACCGCAGCACGTCGATCATCGCGTCCTGGACGTCGGGATTGTCGTAGTTCAGATCCGGCTGATGGGAGAAGAAGCGGTGCCAGTAGTACTGCTTGCGCACCGGATCCCACGTCCAGTTGGATGTCTCCGTGTCGACGAAGATGATGCGCGCGTCCGGATACCCTTCGTCGCCGTCGGACCAGACGTAGAAGTCGCCGTACGGACCGTCGGGGTCGTTGCGCGACTCCTGGAACCAGGCATGAGTGTCGGAGGTGTGGTTCATGACCAGGTCGGTGATGACCCTGATCCCGCGGCGGTGCGCCTGGTCGAAGAGCTGGACGAAGTCCTCGACCGTCCCGAACTCCGGCAGCACGGCACGGAAGTCGCGGATGTCGTAGCCGCCGTCGCGGAGCGGTGAGTCATAGAACGGCGGCAGCCACAGACAGTCCACGCCGAGCCAGGACAGGTAGTCGAGTTTCGACGTCAGCCCCCGGAGATCGCCCGTTCCGTCGCCCGAGGAGTCGAAGAACGCGCGGACCAGAACCTCGTAGAACACCGCGGTCTTGAACCACTCGTTGTCGACCTGCAGTTCTCTGGCGTGGAAGAAGTCCTCGGACCGGGCCTCGATGATGTGGCCTTCCAGGTCGTGCTCCGGCGGGGCGGCACCCTCACGCGACGGGTCGGCGTGGGCGGACGACGAATCTTCCAGGGGCATAAGCACCTCGGCTTGCGACTCGATCACAGGAACAGGGACGTTCACGGACACTTGTGTCGATCGTAGGGCGGGTCCGCCCGCGCCGCTGGGAACGCGCCCAGCCGGACACCCGGCCCGCCGAAGATCCCGGCAACTCCCCGATCGAGGACAGTAGGTGTCCGCTATCCGCGCCACACTGAATGCATGAACGAGACACCCAGCACCCCGGCCCTCATTTCCGACGAGCGCGGACTCCTGCTCCTCATGCTGGACAACCAGCGCACCGCGTTCCGCAACGCGGTGTCCGGACTGACCGAGGAGCAGGTCCGCAGCGTGCCCAGCGCCAGCGAGATGAGTCTGGCGTCCGTCCTCAAACACGTCATCGACGGCGAAGAGGCGATGACCGCGCGCATCACCGGAACCCCGCGCGGCGGCGGCGACGATCCGGTGGCCGCGTGGATGGCGGCATGGAACGTCGCCGAGGACGAGACCGTCGACGTCCTCCTCGCCCGCTTCGACGCGGCCCAGCGCGCCACCGAGGCCGCGGTCGCCGCTGAAACCGACCTGGACCGCGACGTCGACCTGCCCGCCGACGTGGCGCAGTGGATGACGTCGGGCGTCGTGTTCACGGTCCGCTACATGCTGCTGCACCAGATCGAGGAACTCGCCCGGCACGCCGGTCACGCCGACGTGATCCGGCAGTCCCTCGACGGCGCGCGGGCCGATACGCTGGCCGGCGGCGGCAGCTGGTCCTGACTGTTTCCCCGCTGTCGGGTAAATTCTCCGCTCGGGCGGCGCTGCAGAGCTGCCCGGACGAGACAATGAGGAGTTCAGGTGGACGGTATGAGCGTGATGCGACGCACGATCGCGGTGGCAACGGTCGGTATCGCGGCTTTCGGCCTCGCGGGCACGGCAGCGGCAGACCCGGCCACCCCCGACGTCCCCGGACTCGCCGAACTCCGCACCCAGGCCGACAAGCCCGAGGAGAAGGCCGCGGTCGAGGCGCTGGCCACGTCGACCGTGCTGCGTGACGTCGCGGGCGAGAACACACCGTTCTTCTACACCGCACCGACCGTGGGATGCGGCACCGTCGCCCCGGTCACGCTGACGCTGGCGTCGGGCACCACCGGGCCGACCGCCGAGGTGAAGGCACACGAGATCAGCTTCCAGGCCCTCTCCGCCTATCCCGGTGTCGTGAGGTCGTCGGGACTGAACGTCGCGTGGATCAACACGAGCACCGGGGGCAGCGGCATCCTGCCCCTCGACGGGCTCACGGCAGACGGCTACCCCGCGCTGAACAAGGTCGTGGCGACGGGCGCGGGCACCGTCGTGGCATCGATCTTCGGCACCGTCGACTACACCAGCGCGACCTGCTATGTGCTGCCGACCGTCGGTTCGTTCTTCGTTCCCGAGGAGGGCCCGCTGCCTGCCGAGGCGGCACAGCCCGCCCCGGCTCCCGCTCCCCCGGCGTAACCGCCGGAGACCCCGGTCAGGGCCGCGCGAGGACTACTCGCGCGGCCTTTTCCTGTTGTCCCGGTCGCGCTGGAACTTTCCGCCGGCCCGGTCGTCGCGGCCACCACGGCCCGGACGACCCGACGGCGGCCCCGAGTCGGGCTGCAGCTGGATCAGCACCCCGGAGATCCGGGTACGGCGCAGTGCCTCGAGGGTTTCGCTGGACAGGTCTGCGGGCAATTCCACCAGGCTGTGGTCCGGGCGGATGCTGATGTGTCCGAAGTCGCTGCGCCGCAGCCCACCCTCGTTCGCGATGGCACCGACGATCGCACCCGGCACCACCCGGTGCCGCTTGCCGACCGCGATGCGGTACGTCGCGAGCTCCTGGCCTTCCGGCCCGCGCGAGCGGGTCGGGGGGCCGTCGTCGAAACGGCGCGGCGGGCGGGGTTCACGGGGTTCCCGTTCACGGCGGGGCGCGGGCGGCGGTTCGGGCGCCATGAGGAACGCCTCCCCGTCGCGCGACTGCACCGCGAGCGCCGCGGCGATGTCGGCGAGCGGAACGTCGTGCTCCTGCTCGTAGTCCTCGATCATCTTGCGGAACAACGCCAGGTTGTCGGACGTCAGGCTCTCGGTGATCGAGTCGCCGAACTTGGACACACGCTGCGCGTTGACGTCGTCGACGCTGGGCAGCTGCATCTCGGCGAGCGGCTGGCGGGTCGCCTTCTCGATGGCCTTGAGCAGGTGCCGTTCGCGCGGCGCCACGAACAGCAGCGCCTCGCCCGCACGCCCGGCACGACCGGTGCGGCCGATCCGGTGGACGTACGACTCCGTGTCGTGCGGGATGTCGTAGTTGACGACGTGGGAGATGCGTTCGACGTCCAGGCCACGCGCGGCCACGTCGGTGGCCACCAGGATGTCGAGGGCGCCGCTCTTGAGCTGGCCGATGGTCCGCTCACGCTGGGCCTGCACGATGTCGCCGTTGATGGCCGCCGCCGAGAACCCGCGCGAGCGCAGTCGTTCCGCGAGGTCCTCGGTGGCCTGCTTGGTGCGCACGAAGATGATCATGGCCTCGAAGTCCTCGACCTCGAGGACACGCGTGAGGGCGTCGAGCTTGCGCTGGTGCGCCACCTGCACGTACCGCTGCGAGATGTTGGAGGCCGTCGACGTCTTCGACTTCATCGTGATCTCGACGGGGTCGTGCATGTACTGCTTCGAGATCTTGCGGATGGCGCCCGGCATGGTGGCCGAGAACAGGGCGACCTGCTTGTATTCGGGGGTGTCGGCGAGGATGCGCTCGACGTCCTCCTGGAACCCCATCTTCAGCATCTCGTCGGCCTCGTCCAGGACGAGGTAGGAGAGCTTGGACAGGTCGAGGGTGCCCTTCTCCAGGTGGTCGATCACGCGACCGGGCGTGCCCACGACGACGTGCGCGCCGCGCCGCAGTCCCGACAGCTGGACTCCGTAGCTCTGACCGCCGTAGATCGGCAGGACGTGCAGGCCCGGAATGTGGGCGGAGTACTTGCCGAACGCCTCCGCGACCTGCAGGGCCAATTCCCGGGTCGGCGCGAGGACCAATGCCTGCGGCGACTTCTGCGCCAGGTCGATCTTCGAGAGGATCGGTACCGCGAACGCAGCGGTCTTGCCGGTGCCGGTCTGCGCCAGGCCGACGACGTCGTTGCCGGCGAGGAGGGGCGGAATGGTGGCGGCCTGGATCGGCGAGGGCGACTCGTAGCCCACATCGGACAGTGCCTTCAAGACCCGATCGTCGATGTCGAGGTCGGCAAAAGTGGGGGGTTCGGGGTCACGCTCGATATCACTCATTGACCAGCAGTTTAGTGCACGAGTCCACACTGCAACGCCACGCCGCGGAAATAGGCGGCGACCGGGACGGGAGAGACCCGCCGCGGCGTCGTCGCCTAGCGTGGACGGCATGGTCGATGTCGCTGTCATTCAGTTCGCTCCCGGTCAGGACAAGCAGGAGAACCTGCGCACGGTCCGCACGCTCGCCGCCGAGGCCGCGGGCCGCGGCGCGAAGGTGGTGGTGGCGCCGGAGTACGCGATGTTCACGGCGCCCAGAACGGACGAGCGGATCGTCGAATCGGCCGAGGCCCTCGACGGCGAGTTCGTCGGCGGGCTGGCCGCGACCGCGAAGGAACTCGACGTTCATCTGGTGGCGGGAGTCAACGAGGCGCTGCCCGGCGACGATCGCATCTCCAACACCCTCGTCGCGCTCGGGCCCCGCGGCGACATCGTCGCCACCTACCGCAAACTTCACCTGTACGACGCGTTCGGCTACAAGGAATCCGACGTCATCCGCGCCGGGGAGATCGGCGCACCGGAGACGTTCGCGGTCGACGGCCTCACGTTCGGCATGCAGACCTGCTACGACCTGAGGTTCCCCGAGGTCACCCGACGGATCGTCGATGCGGGCGCCGACGTACTGCTGCTGCCGGCGCAGTGGGTGCCCGGCCCGCTCAAGGAGGATCACTGGTCGACCCTGATCCGGGCGCGCGCCATCGAGAACACCGTGTACGTGGCGGCCGCCGATCAGAGCGCGCGCACCGGGGCCGGAAACAGCATGATCGTCGATCCGATGGGTGTGACCCTCGTTTCGCTCGGTGAGCGGGTGGGCACCGCGGTCGCGTCGGTCGATGCGGAGCGGATCACCGAGGTGCGGGAGAAGAATCCCGCCCTCGCCCTGCGCCGATTCACCGTCAGCGAGATCTGAGCGGCCACATCGGGAGTAGCGTCGGAGACGAACCGTTCTTCACGATCACGGAGCGTTCGATGTTCTACACCAGTCGCGCCGACGCCGGTCGCCGACTGGCCGCCGCACTGGACCACCTGCGCGGAACCGACCTGGTGGTGCTCGGCCTGCCGCGCGGCGGCGTCCCCGTCGCATTCGAGATCGCCGCGGCCCTGTCGGCACCCCTCGACGTCGTGCTCGTCCGCAAACTGGGTGTGCCGTGGCAGCCGGAACTCGCGATGGGCGCCATCGGCGAGGGTGAATCCCGGGTGATCAACGACGACGTTCTCCGCATCGCCCGGGTCAGCAAGACGTCGCTCGCCATGGTGGAGGCGAAGGAACGCCACGAACTCGAGCGGCGGGCACGGGTGCTGCGTGGCAACAGACCCCGGGCGTCGCTGAGGGGCCGCATCGCCGTCCTCGTCGACGACGGCATGGCCACGGGCGCGACCGCAGCGGTGGCCTGCCAGTCGGTGAAGAAGCTGGGCGCAGCCCGGGTGATCGTCGCGGTCCCGGTGGCCGCTCCCGAGGCCGTCGGCCGGCTGCGCGTGACGGCCGACGAGGTGGTCTGTCCCTACACCCCAGCCGATCTCGGCGGCGTCGGCAACGCGTACGCCGATTTCCATCAACTCTCGGACAGCGAGGTCACAGACCTGCTGACGCCCCGCTGACGGTCATTCTCGAGGAATCTTCAGCTTCAGTGCAACGTTCCCGGAGGCCCTGTCGATACACCGGAAAGAGCACAGAACAGACTGCCTTTGGAGGATCTCGTGACCGTCTCTGCCGATACCGTCGAAACCGTCGTCACCGCGTGCCGCGACCGATTGGGCGACCCGTCCGGTTGGGTCACCTCCGATGCCTACCGGCACAGCCTAGCTCTCTGCATCATCGAATCGGTGCAGTCGAGCGCCGGGCACAGCGAGGTCGCCGTCGTCGACCGTTACCTGGCTTACCGGCGGGCGCACCCCGATCAGCCCCTCACCGACGGCGCCCGCGACCTCCTCCGCACGTTCGAGGAGGCGGGCAGCTCGGATCAGTGGGCGGGCAAGGTCGGCTCGTACAAGCGGCGGTACACCGCCACCGGCGTGCCGATCGAGGCGCGTCACATCCAGCTGGCGGCGGAGCGACTACACCAGCTCCGCATCAACAGCATCGACGACCTTCTCGAGGCTGCCAGGGACGAAGCCGCCCTGGAGCAGATCCACGACGCGTGGATCGAGGTGTGCGGGGAGAGCAGCGACGTCACGTGGGCACACTTCCTGATGCTCGCCGGCATCCCCGGCGTCCGGCCGAATCGGGTGGCGGACGTCTTCATCAGCGGCGCGCTCGGCATCTCCGAAGCCACCGACGACGGCCTGGCCGAGGAGATTCTCGACGCGACCGCGACCGAACTCGGGGTCGATCCCGACCAGTTGAACTACGCGATCCGGCGCTGGCTGTCCGCGAACTCGCGCCGTCTGGAAGAGGCCGCCTGAGTTATCAGTTTACGCCGAGTTACACTAATCTCCGCTGGTCGGAACAGAAATACACATAACGGACATCGACCCTGGTGCGAAATCAGGACAAATGTGATCGAATGCACATCCGTCATGTCGTTTCAGTGGAGGGGTCATAGTGCGTGAATTCTCGGTACCGCAGTCGTTCTCAATTCCGGAGGACGCCTCCATGGCGGACACGGTCTTCCGTCACGCCGAGGAAGACCCGAAGTTCGTTCCGTTCAAGCGCCCGGGCAACGGTGGATGGGTAGACGTCACCGCCGCCGAGTTCGCGGAGCAGGTCTCCGCCGTCGCGAAGGGCCTCATCGCCTCGGGCATCGAACTCGGTGACCGCGTCGCGATCCTCTCCGCCACCCGCTACGAGTGGGTCGTCATCGATTACGCGATCTGGACAGCGGGCGGGTGCACCGTCGCCATCTACGAGACGTCCGCACCCGATCAGGCCAAGTGGATCCTCGAGGACTCCGGCACGTCGCTGCTGGTCGTCGAGAACGCGAAGCAGGCCGATGCACTGAAGGTCGTCACCGACGGCGCCCCGGACCTGCGCGAGGTCCTGCAGATCGAGGGTGCGGGCGCAGTCGAGGAACTGTCGAAGCGCGGCGAGAGCGTCACCGACGAGCAGCTGCACGAGCGTCGCCACCAGGTGCGCGCGTCGTCCCCCGCGACCCTCATCTACACGTCGGGCACCACGGGCCGCCCCAAGGGCGTGCAGTTGACGCACTCCAACTTCTACGCGGAGTCCGCGGCCGTGAAGCTGGCGCTCAGCGACGCGATGTACGCGGGCAGGCGCACCCTGATGTTCCTGCCCCTCGCGCACGTCTTCGCCCGCGCCATCTCGTTCGGGGCGTTCGACGCCAAGGTCACGGTCGCGCACACCGCCGACCTCACCACGCTGCTCGATCAGTTCGCCGCGTTCAAGCCGCACTTCATCCTGTCGGTGCCGCGCGTGTTCGAGAAGGTCTACAACTCCGCCAAGCAGAAGGCGTACGACGGCGGCAAGGGCAGCATCTTCGAGAAGGCGTCCGCCACGGCGATCGCGTACAGCGAGGCGCAGGACACCGGCGGCGCCGGGCTGGGCCTCAAGCTCAAGCACGCCCTGTTCGACAAGCTCGTCTACTCGAAGCTGCGCACCGCGCTCGGCGGCGAATGCGACCGCGCCGTCTCCGGTGGCGCCGCGCTCGGCGCCCGCCTCGGTCACTTCTTCCGTGGCATCGGCGTTCCGGTGTACGAGGGCTACGGTCTCACCGAGACCAGCGCCGCCATCTCCGTGAACACCACCCGCGCGCAGAAGGTCGGCACCGTCGGCAAGCCGATCGACGGCCACGCCGCGAAGATCGGTGAGGACGGCGAACTGCTCCTGAAGGGTCCCGTCGTGTTCGGCGGGTACTGGCACAACGATCAGGCCACCGCGGATTCGATCCGGGACGGCTGGTTCCACACCGGCGACCTCGGCTCGATCGACGAAGAGGGCTACATCTCGATCACCGGCCGCAAGAAGGAGATCATCGTCACCGCGGGCGGCAAGAACGTCGCGCCCGCGGTCCTCGAGGACGCCCTCCGCGCGCACCCGCTGATCAGCCAGTGCCTCGTGGTCGGTGACGGGAAGCCGTTCATCGGCGCGCTCATCACCCTCGACTCGGAGACCCTCCCCGGGTGGAAGGAACGCCACGGGCTGGCCGCCGACACCCCGGTGTCCGAACTGGTGAAGAACCCCGACCTGGTCGCCGAGATCGACGAGGCGGTGGCCGAAGGTAACAAGAAGGTGTCCAACCCGGAGCGGATCAAGAAGTACCGCATCCTCGAGGTCGACTTCACGCAGGAGACCGGTGAGCTCACTCCCACGCTGAAGCTCAAGCGGAACGTCATCCACAAGGAGCACGGCGCCGCCATCGAGGCCATCTACGCGTAAGCGGCTCCGCCGCCCGTGAGTGGTTGAGGAGTCCCTGCACTCTTCAACCACTCACGGGCGCGCAGCCTCCAGCACGAAATCGCGGACCACCGCGGTGACGGCGGCGTGGACCTTCTCGTGCAGCAGGTCGTGTCCGGCGTCGTCGAATTCCCGTAGTTCGAGGCCCGCGATCCCCGCCGCCCACTCCCGGACGGGGTCGATCGGGGCCATGCGGTCGTCCACGCCGTGCACCGCGAGCAACGGGATTTCCAGCGAACCCAGCGCGTCCGCCGTCTGCTGCACGGCGGCGGTCTTCGGGGTCCCGCACAGAATCGCGCGCCGGAATCCGGAGTCGCCGCGCATGAGGAGTTCCATCGAGACGGCGGCCCCGAGGGAATGCCCCATCAGCACGCGCGGGACGTCCGGTGCGTGCTGCTCCGCGAGGCGGGTGAGGAGCGCGGCGTCCTCCGCCAGTTCCGCCACGGACCCGGGGTGGTCGCCCTCGGACAGGCCGTGACCCGCCTGGTCGATTCCCCACACCCCGATTCCCGCCGGCGTCAGCCCGCGCGCGAACCGATGGTAATGCCCCGTGTGCTGCCCCATCCCGTGCAGAAACACCAGCTGGACGACGGGTCCCCCCACCGCGCTCCAGTGCCGGTAATGGACGCGTCCGGAGTGGCCGTCGAAGAAGGGCATGGCTGCCATTCTGGACGTGTCGCCCCCCGATGGCACAATTGGGCGGGTGAACTCACCGGCAGAACTGGGGACGTAGCTGTGTTCCTCCTCGACGACACCATCGTCTACAGCGCCAGCGACCTCTCCGCGGCCGCCACCTGCGAGTTCGCGTTGCTGCGCCGGTTGGATGCCACGCTCGGGCTCGGCGGCGCCGGCGCCGCGGCCACGTCCGTCGACGACGATCCGATGCTGCGACGGACGTCGAGCCTGGGCGACGCGCACGAGCATCGCCGGCTCGAGCAGTTCCGCGCCGAGTTCGGCGACGGGGTGGTCACGATGGACCGGCCCGAGTACACCACCGTGGGTCTGTTCGACGCGAACCTGGCCACCGTGGAGACGATCCGCGGCGGCGCCGACGTCGTGTACCAAGGCACGTTCTTCGACGGCCGCTTCCTGGGTTTCTGCGACTTCCTCGTCCGCGACGGCGACACGTACGCCGTCTACGACACCAAGCTGTCCCGGCACGCGAAGGTGTCGGCTCTCCTCCAGCTCGCCGCCTACGCGGAAGCGCTGGCCGGCAACGGAATTCCGACGTCCCCGGACGTGCACCTGCTCCTCGGCGACGACAGCGACTCGGCGCACCCGCTCGGCGACATCGTCCCGGTGTACTCCGCGCGGCGCGCCTCGCTCGAACGAATCCTCGACGAGCACCGCGACGAGCAGTCGGTCGCGGAGTGGGGCGACCCCCGGTACACGGCGTGCGGTCGCTGCGACACGTGCACCCCGGAGGTCGAGCAGCACCGCGACCTGCTGCTGGTGGCCGGAATGCGCTCGACGCAGCGGAGCCGGCTGATCGCGGCCGGGATCGGCACTCTCGACGCGCTCGCCGCGCATGCGGGCAGCGTCGAGGGGCTGCCCGAACGCACTCTCGAATCGTTGCGGGGCCAGGCCGCTCTGCAGTTGCGGCAGGAGTCCTCGGGCACCCCCGAGTTCCAGCTGTACGCCCCGCAGGCGCTGGGTGGACTGCCGGAACCGGACGACGGCGACATCTTCTTCGACTTCGAGGGAGACCCGCTGTGGGCCGAGAACGGTTCCACCGACTGGGGTCTCGAATACCTCTTCGGCGTGGTCGAGGGGCCCGCCGGCGCCGCCGTGTTCCGGCCGTTCTGGGCACACGACCGCGCGGAGGAGCGGCAGGCGCTCGTCGACTTCCTCGACTACGTGACGGCGCGACGTCAGCAGTACCCGAACATGCACATCTACCACTACGCCGCGTACGAGAAGTCGGCGCTGCTGCGGCTGGCGGGGCGGCACGGCGTCGGCGAGGAGACCGTCGACACCCTGCTGCGCGACAACGTCCTCGTCGACCTGTACCCGGTGGTGCGGGGATGCCTGCGGATCGGTGAACGGTCTTACAGCATCAAGAAACTCGAACCGCTGTACATGCCGGAGCAGCCGCGCGACGGCGACGTCACCAACGCCGCCGCGTCGGTGGTCGCGTACGCCGACTACTGCGATCACCGGGACAACGGCCGCGACGAGGAGGCCCGCGCGCTGCTGCAGGGGATCGCCGACTACAACCAGTACGACTGCGATTCCACGTTGCGGCTGCGCGACTGGCTGATCGGGCAGGCGCGGACGCACGACGTCCCGCTCCGGCCGCCGGGCGACGGGCCCACCCCGGTGACCGAGGAATGCACGCCCGCGGAGGCGACGTTGCGCGAATTCGCCGGGCACGGTCCGAGCGAGCACCGCGGCCACGACCAGCAGGCCGCCGCACTCATGGCGGCGGCGGTCGGCTATCACCGGCGTGAGCGGAAACCGTTCTGGTGGGCGCACTTCGATCGGCTCGTCGTGCCGCACGACGAACTGTCGGACATCCGGGACGTCCTGGTGGTGTCGTCCGCGGTCGTCGAGGAGAGCTGGCACAAGAGCAGCCCCCGGCAGCGCAAGCTGCGCCGGCGTCTCGAGCTCACCGGCCGGTTCGGGACCGGAAGCACGGTGGGGCCCAAGACCACGATGTACGCGCTGTACGACACTCCCGCGCCGGAGGCGGTCGCGGGCGACAATCCGCAGCAGCGAGGAACGTGCACGGTCAACGTCCTCGAAGTCGGTAAGGACGGCCGCCGCCGCGACGTGGTGATCGTCGAGGAACTCCTGAACGGCGAGGAGTACGGACAACTTCCGACGGCGATCACCCCCGGGCCACCGATCACCACCGACCGCATCGAATCGGCGATCGCGGTGGCCGCGGACGGCATGTGCTCACCGCTGCCGGAGCTTCCGCTGTGCGCGTCCGTGGACATCCTGCGGCGGTCCGATCCGCGCACCCGGAGCGGGAATCCGCTCCCACCCGTCGACGGCACGGACTACGCGGGCGCGATCACCGCCGCCCTGCTCGACCTCGAGGACTCGTACGTCGCGGTACAGGGTCCGCCCGGCACCGGCAAGACGTACACCGGGGCCCGGGTGATCAAGGCACTCGTCGAGCAGCACCACTGGCGGATCGGCGTGGTCGCGCAGTCCCATTCGGTGATCGAGAACATGCTCGGTGGCGTCGTGAAGGCCGGGCTCCCCGCCGAACTCGTCGCGAAGAAGGACGGGCGACATCGCGCCGCGACGTGGACCGACATCAGTTCCAACGATTACCCCGGCTTCATCGACCAGGCGGTGGGAACGGGCTGCGTGCTCGGCGGAACCGCTTGGGACTTCGCCAACACCGACCGCGTTCCGCCCGGCAGTCTCGACCTGCTGGTCATCGACGAGGCCGGGCAGTTCGCACTCGCCAACACCATCGCCGTGGGCGGTGCGGCCCGCAATCTCCTTCTGCTCGGCGATCCCCAGCAGCTCCCCCAGGTCAGCCAGGGCACCCATCCGGAACCGGTGGACGCGTCGGCTCTCGGGTGGCTCGCCGAGGGGCACGGGGCGCTGCCCGCGAGCCGGGGCTACTTCCTCGAACGCACGTGGCGGATGCACCCGCAGCTGTGTGCTCCCGTCTCGACGCTGTCGTACGACGGCAAGCTGCGTTCGCAGGAATCGGCCAGTGCTGCACGGCGGCTCGACGGTATGGCCGCCGGGGTGCACACCGTCTTCGTCGACCACCAGGGCAACGCGACCCAATCCCCCGAGGAATCGCGGGAAGTGGTCAACCGGATCACGAAACTGCTCGGATCCGGCTGGACCGACCCCAGCGAATTCGAGGGCACCCGCCCACTCGACGAGTCCGACATCCTGGTGGTGGCGCCGTACAACGCGCAGGTCGGGTTGATCGAACGCGATCTGGCCGCCGTCGGCCTCGACAAGATCGAGGTGGGCACGGTCGACAAGTTCCAGGGGCGGGAGGCGGCCGTCGCCATCGTGTCGATGACCGCGTCCGCAATCGAGGACGTGCCGCGCGGCATGTCGTTCCTGCTGTCGCGGAACCGGATGAACGTGGCCGTCTCCCGCGGCAAGTGGGCGGCGATCATCGTCCGGTCGGAATCCCTGACGCAGTACATGCCGAGCACCCCCGAAGGACTCACCGAACTGGGCGCCTTCATGCGGCTCCCCGATCAGCCGAAGCACTGACCTTCGCCGCGGTAGGTGGGCACGACGGTGCGGGATCCGTCCGACTCGACGAAGTGCACCTCGGTGAACCGCTCGCACAGCTCGCCGGCCTTCGCGTGCCGGAACCACACCCGGTCGCCGATCCCGAGATCGGCTGCCGCCCTTCCGGTCACCGGCGTCTGGACCTCGCCGGCGCCCTCGTTGCGCAGTAGCTTCAGGCCCGACGGCCACATCGGTGCAGGCACGCGGCTGCGCCCGGCGGGTCCGGAGGCGATGTAGCCGCCGCCGAACAGCGTCGCGATGCCGGGTGCCGGCCGCCGGACCGTCGAGAGGGCGAAGTACAGCGACGGGTGCGGGCGGAACGAGCGGTACCGGTCGAAGAGCGTGGGGACGTACAGACCGGACCCGGCGGTCACCTCCGTGACGACCGGGTCGGCGGAGCTCACCTCGAGCGAACCGGTGCCGCCGCTGTTGACGATCTCGAGTGCCCCGACCTCCGACTGCACGGCGTTCACCACGGCGCCGCGGCGGGTCGCGAGTTCCCTGGCGGACGCCCGTTTCATCCAGCCGATCGGTCGACTGGAGTCGGGTAGTCCCGCGATCTGCGCTTCGTAGAACATGACTCCGACGACGGCGAACCCCCGCCCGGCGGCACGTTTCGCGAACGCGGCGACGGCGGACGGTTCGCGGAGCGGGGAGCGGCGGACCCCGATGTGGACGGGTCCGAGCCGCAGCGACGCGTCCACGTCGATGCACAGCCGGGCCCGGAGGGACGTCGTGCCGGCGGCGGCGGACACGAAGTCGAGGTGGTCGTCGCTGTCGACCATCAGAGTGATCCGGTGCAGCAGTTCGGGTTCTGCCGCCAGTTCGGCGAGGGCCTCGCGGTCGGCCGTCGGGTAGCCCATGAGGATGTCCTGCGCGCCGTGCCGGGCAAGCCAGATCGCCTCGCGAAGGGAGTACGCCATGATCCCGCGAAAGCCGCCGGCCGCGGTGAGATTCTCACCGAGCGCGACCTGGAGTACCGCACGGCAGCGGACGGATTTACTGGCGACCCGGACCGGGGTACCGCCGGCCCGCCGGACCAGGTCGGCGGCGTTGGCGCGCAGCGTCGGCAGGTCGAGAGGGAGCAGCGGCACGCCGGACTCGGTGGTCGAGGCGATGAGACGGTCGAGCGTGGGCGTCACAGTTCGTCCAATCGTTGTGCGGCGATCTGCGACGCCAGTCAACCATCGAGTTGGACGATTGTCCAGATCGATCGGGCCCGATCAGGCCTGCTCGACCGCCTTCGCCGTGATCACCTGCACCATCTCGTCCAGCGCCGCGATCATCGCCTCGCTGTCCCGGTCGACGAGCCACCGCAGCACGAGCCCGTCCAGCATGGCCAGCCCGAACCGCGCGATCGCCTCGACCGGAGTGCCCCAGCCGACGCCGGCGATCCGGGCGCACTCGGCGAGGAATTCGATCGCCTCCTCGTCCATCGTCCGGTACTGCTGACCGGCGATATCGCCTGCGCGCTCACTCCCCGACGCCCGGTGCCGCAACGCCTGCGCGGTGATCTCGTACGTCAGCAACTGGCGGTCGGGGGTGGCCTCGATGATCGGCCACATCCCGCTGATCCCGATGTGGAGCAGTTCGCGCAGACCGTCGATCCCCCGCAGGTCCGGCGCGTGCCGCACCTGACCGAACGCCAGCCGCATCGACGCACTGAGCTGCAGAACCAGGCTCTCGCCCATCGCGGCGAGGAGCTCTTCCTTGCTCTCGAAGCAGTAGTGCACCACACCGAGAGAGACGCCGGCCTCCTCCGCCACGGCCCGCACCGTGACCGACGCGACGCCGCGCTGCTCCGCGATGGCCAGCGCCGACTCGACAAGTTGGGCACGACGTTCATCCGCAGGAAGCCTGTTCAGCATCCTCTGATCGTAGAACCTGAGGGGGCCTCCCCCGCGACCAACACGGACGCCCGACCAACCCGGCATTTGCCTGGACGAGCGTCCAGGTTCATGATGGGCGAATGGCAAAGGACACATGGCGCAACTGGGCGGGCACCGAGACGGCGAACCCGCTGCGCTTCGCGACCCCACGCTCGGTGGAGGACCTCTGCGCGCTCGTCGTCGGTGCCGCGCGGCAGGGACAGCGGGTCAAGGCCGTGGGGTCGGGCCACTCCTTCACCGGGGTCGCCGTCACCGACGGGATCCTGGTCAGCCTGGACGCCCTCACCGGCATCGAATCCGTCACCCTCGACGAACCGGCAGGCGCCCTCGTCACCGTCCTCGCCGGCACGCGACTACGTGATCTGAGCGAGCAACTCTGGCACCGCGGCCTGGCCATGATCAACCTGGGCGACATCGACGTACAGTCCGTGGCGGGTGCGCTGTCCACCGGAACGCACGGCACCGGAGCGCGTTTCGGAGGTCTCGCCACCCAGGTCCGCGCCCTGCAGGTGGTGCTGGCGGACGGCTCGGTGGCCGACTGCTCCCCCACCGAGAACCCCGGACTGTTCGAGGCCGCACGCCTGGGCCTCGGCGCGGTCGGCATCATCTCGAAGGTCACCATCCAGTGCGTGCCGAACTACGTGATGCACGCCGTCGAGAAACCGGAGTCGCTCGATGCCACCCTCGACCGCCTCGACCACGACCGCGCCACGGTCGACCACTTCGAGTTCTACTGGTTCCCGCACACCCGCCGCGTCCTGACGAAGCGCAACACCCGGTTACCCGGCGACACGCCGACGTCGCCCCTCCACCCGGTCCGCGCGTACGTCGACGACGAACTGCTCTCCAACGTCCTGTTCGAGGGCATCAACAGAGTGGCGGGCCTTGCGCCGTCGACGATTCCGAAGATCAACCGGATCTCCTCCCGCATGCTGAGCGCGCGCGAGTTCACGGACCGCAGCTACCGCGTCTTCGCATCGGAGCGCCGGGTCAAGTTCCGCGAGATGGAGTACGCGGTACCCACCGAGACGCTTCCGGACACGCTCGCGGCAATCGACTCGTGGGTGGAGAAGTCCGATTTCACGGTCGCGTTCCCCGTGGAGGTCCGCTTCGCCGCGGGTGACGACGTGTGGCTGTCGACGGCGAACGGGCGGGACACCGCGTACATCGCGGTGCACCAGTATCACCGCCGCGATCACGAACCGTACTTCTCCGCCGTCGAGGCGATCGCCCGGGAGGTGGCCGGGCGGCCGCACTGGGGCAAGATGCACGGCCGAAGCCCCGAGGACCTGCGGCCCGCATACCCGAACTTCGACGAGTTCGTCGCCGTGCGCGACAAGTACGATCCCGAGCGAATGTTCGACAACGCGTACCTCCGGACGGTCCTCGGTCGCTAACGTGGGATAGGTGGCCCCCAGTCGATCTTTCGACCGTCGCAACTTCCTCCGCGTCGCGGGTGCCTCCGGGGCGGCGGCGTTCGGTGCCGCGATGCTCGGTGCCTGCGGGGAACGCTTGCACGATCCGGAGGTTCCGCCGCTGCCCGACGGCCTGTCCGTTCCGAGTGGCGGAGGGGTGTCCGAGTTCGCGCCCGTCGACAAGGCGACATGGCGTGTGCAGGGCGATCCCCTGGTCGCCCCGACCGGCGACGGGTCCCTCGCCGGCATGCGACTGGCCGTGACCGACCTGTATGCCGTTGCGGGACAGCAGATCGGCGCGGGCAGCGGGCGAAGGCTCGCCGAGGCGCCCGTCGAAACCGGCACCGCCGCGGTGGTGGCGCGCCTGCTCGGGCAGGGCGCCCGCGTCGTCGGCCTGGCGCAGACCGACGACCTCGGTTACGGACATTCCGGCGTCAACCAGCAGTTCGGGACGCCACCCAACCCCCGCGCCGAGGACTGCCTGCCCGGCGGTGCGACGTCCGGCGCGGCGAGTGCGGTCGCGCAGGGCGCCGCCGACATCGGGCTGGGCGTCGACACCACCGGTTCCGTGCGCATCCCGGCGTCGTATCAGGGCCTGTACGGCTTCGCGCCGTCCCGGGGCGCCGTCTCCACCGACGGACTGTTCCCGCTGTCCCCCACGTTCGACACCCCGGCGTGGGTGTGCAGCGACGTCGACACGCTCGTCGCGGTGTCCGGCGCCCTTCTCCCGCTCACCGCGGAGACCCCGTTCCGCGGCGCCCTCACCTCGGACGGCATCAACGCCGTCGCCGAGGCCGGGGCGCTCGGCGCGGTGCGGCGCGCCCTCACCGTGTGGGAGAAGAGTTCCCTTCCGCGGCTGACGTGGACCGACACGGACATCGGCCGGCTGCCCGACTGGTACGACGCCGTCGTCGACGTGCAGGGCTACGAGGCGTGGCGGCTGCACGGCGAGTGGGTGAGCCAGGCGATGTCGTCGCTCGGCGACGAACCCGGCCGCAATTTCGCCGACGCCAGCCGCATCTGGGAGACGACGTACGGGCGGAAGCTGACCATGCTCGCCGAGGCGTCGCAGACGATCACCGCATACGTGGGCGACAGCCTGCTCCTGCTGCCCGCGACGTCGTCCGTCGCCCCCGAGCGGACGGGCGACCCCAGCGGCGGACGGTTCCGGAACACGATGCGCGCCACCGGCATGCTCACGTGCCTCGCGAGCATCTCGGGGCTGCCCAACGCGACCGTGCCGTTGCGCACCGACGACGGGGTTCCCGTGGGCCTGTGCCTGGTCGGGCCGTACGGCCGCGACCGCGACGTGCTGGCCGTCGTCGCGAGTCTCGGCGACACGGGGCTGACGGACTGACGACCGGGGTGATCAGCCGCGGAGCAGTTGCGCCTTGCGTGCGTCGCTCGCGAACGACGCCTTGATCGAGTTGCGGGCCAGGGTGTCCCGCTCGGCATCGGTGAGGCCGAGCTGGTCCCGCAGTTGCGCGAAGTTGTCGTCGACGTATCCGCCGAAGTACGCGGGGTCGTCGGAATTGACGGTGACGAGCAGACCCGCGTCGAGCATGGTCCGCAGCGGGTGCTCGGACAGCGAGTCGACCACGCACAGCCGCACGTTCGACAGCGGGCACACGGTCAGCGGCACTTCCTCGTCCACCAGGCGCGCCACGAGCGCCGGGTCCTCGAGCGCCCGCACCCCGTGGTCGATGCGCTCGGCGCCGAGGAGATCGAGTGCCTGCCAGATGTACTCGGGCGGCCCCTCCTCGCCCGCGTGCGCGACCACGTGCAGCCCCTCCGACCGGGCGCGCGCGAACACGTCCTCGAACAGCGACGGCGGGTTGCCCACCTCGGCCGAGTCCAGTCCGAGCCCGACGATCGGCGTCTGCAACCGGATGATCTCGGAGAACACTTCCTCCGCCTCGTGCACGGGACGGTCGCGCAGGATCGCGGCGATGGCGGCGCTGCTGAGGCCGAACTCCCGCTCGCTGGTGCTCACCGCGTCCATGATCCCGTCGAGTACGTCGTGCAGCGGGACACCACGATTGACATGGGCCTGCGGGTTGAAGAAGAACTCCACGTGCGCGACGCCGCCCGCCGACGCCCGCGCGAAGTAGGCGCGGGTGAGGTCCGCGAAGTCCTGGGCCGTCCGCAGCACCTGCATGTTCGCGAAGTACAGGTCGAGGAACGACTGCAGGTTGGTGAACTGGTACCGCGACCGGAGATCGTCGAGGTCCGCGTACGGCAGCTGCACGGAATTCCGTTCGGCCAGCGCGAAGATCAGCTCGGGTTCGAGGGAACCCTCGATGTGCATGTGCAGCTCGGCGACGGGAGAGCTCACGGGTGGATACCTGCCTTTCGCACCACCTAGGCAGCGGTGTCGCGGTCGACGATACGGACGAAGCCGTCGCCGTCGATATTCGCGGTGTCGCCGGTGTGAAACCAGCCACCGGTGAACGTCTTCGCGGTCACCTCGGGCCGGTTCCAGTAGCCGCGACTGACTCCCGGACCGCGACACAGCAATTCGCCGACACCGCGGCCGGCGTCCGGCCCGAGGAGCGCCACCTCCATCCCGCCGAACGCGACGCCGACACTGCCCGCGTGTGTCAGAGCGCACTCGTCGGGCAACGCCAGCCCGGCCCCGCACGTCTCGGTCATGCCCCACCCGAGGAAGTGTCTGGCCTCGGGGAACGTTCGCCGGAGGAGTTGCGACTGGTCGAGGGACAGACCCGAGCCGCTGTAGTCGATCCAGCGCACCGCGCGCCGGCCGAAACTCGTCACCCGCGAACTCTCGACGGCGCGCAGGAGCACTGCGGGCGCCGCGGTGAGCACGTCGGCTCCCGTACCGCGCCACGACGCCGCGTCGGTGCTCCCCGTCAGCAGGACCGTTCCGCCCACCACCAGCGTCGACAGCAGTTCGACGAGCGATCCGACGGTGTGCAGTTCGGGTTCGACGAGGAGATTCCGCAGTCCCTCGGAGCTGAACCCACGCGCGTGGAGCACGGATTCGATGGTCGAGAGCACGTTCTCGTTGCTCAGCTCCACCCCCTTCGGGGACTCCGACGGGCCCGGCGTGTACGACAGCAGCACCAGCTCGTCCGGGCTGGCGCCATCGTCGATGAACGAGATACCCTCCGGCAGTTCGCCGTCGAGGGTCAGTACCGACTGGCTGTCGGCGAGCACCTGACCGGTCCGCGCGTCGTCGAGCGCCGGGCTCACCCCGACCGGCACGCCGCCGGCGAGCAGCACCCCGAGGAACGCCTCCACCCAGCGGACGCCCACGGGCTGCCGGACCGCGACGCGGTCGCCGATCTCGACGCCCTTCGACTTCAGCCCGCCCGCCACCCGGGCCGCGGATGTCCACAGTTGCGAGAACGTGAGCGACCGGCCGCCGTCCTCCTCGACGGCGATCCGGCCCGCGTAGCGGTGCACGGAGATGTCGAGCAGTTCGGTGAGCGACGGGTTGAGGCCGCCGTACCGGAGCAGTCCGTCACGACCGCGGACCACGCGATCGTCGTGGAAGAACGGACCACTACTCCGGTACTCGACGAGGGACGACGGCATCTGCACCTCCGCTGACGACACTGCTGCGCGACCGGGACGTTTGCCACGACTATATGACGCCCGTCACAGTAGCGGGGAGCGGATCGCCGACGCCTACCGCCCGCGGTACGTCGCCTTGCCCGGTCCCACGTCGAGGAAGCTGCGGACCGCACCCCGGAGGTCCTCGGTCTCGAACAGCGCACCCGACACCTCGGGCGTGACCGAGTCGGCGTGCGCGACGCCACCCGATCGCCACGCGGAGATGATCTGCTTCGTGGCGTCGTGTGCACGCGTCGGACCATCCGCCAGGCGTGCGGTGAGCGCGCGGGCCTCGGTGTCGACGTCCTCGTGGACGGCGTTGACCACACCCCAGCCGTGCAGCGTCGCGGCGTCGTACAGATCGCCGGTCATCACCAGTTCCCGGGCGCGGCCGGATCCTGCCCGCTCGGCCAGCCGCTGCGGACCGCCCATCGACGGGGTCAGCCCCACGACCGTCTCGACCAGTCCGAACTTCGCCCTCGGTGCGGCGAGGATGATGTCGCAGGCGAGCGCGATCTCGAAGGCGGCGGTCAGCGTCAGCCCGTGCGCCGCGTACACGACGGGGCACGGCAGCGCCTCCAGCGGATGGCAGATCTCGGCGAACAACTCCTGCCACAGGTCCGCGCCCTGCTCCGCGGTGAGCCCGTCGAACACGTGGACGTCCACGCCCGCCGACACCACCTTGCCCTCGGCGCGCAGCAGCACCGCCCGCGGCGGATCCTCGGCGAGCGCCGCGACGTCGGCCTGCACGGCGTCGAACATCGTCTGATCGAAGAGGTTCAGGGGGCCGTGGGCGAACGTCAGGATCGCGATCTCGGCGCCGGCGTCGGTGCGGACACGCTCGAGTCGGGTGGGATGTGCGGCGGCAGGCTCAGTCATGCGGCCAGACTGCCACACGGGGTCCGCCTACGATCGGAGTGTGGACTCGCTGTGTGCGGCGCTGGCCGAGGTCGTCGGCGAACGGTTCGTCACCGTGGACGCGGACGTGCTCGCCGCCCGCGCGACGGACCACACGGGACGCTACCGCGGGCGGGCGAGCGCACTGGTCCGGCCCGCGGACGCCGCGGAAGTCTCGGCCGTGCTGGGCATCTGCCGCCGCACCGGAATGAAGGTCACGGTGCAGGGCGGCCGCACCGGACTCGAGGCGGGCACGGTTCCCGAGCACGACGACGTGCTGCTGTCGACGGAACGGCTGACCGCGGTCGGTGCCGTCGACCGCGAGAACCTGCGCGTCACTGTCGGCGCCGGCGTCACCCTCGCCGCGGTAGGCCGCGCCGCGTCCGGCGCCGGACTGCTGTTCGGCGTCGACCTCGCGTCCCGGGATTCCGCGACGATCGGCGGCATGGTGTCGACCAACGCCGGCGGGCTGCACACCGTGCGGTACGGCCACATGTCCGCGCAGGTGCTGGGCCTGGAAGTGGTGCTCCCCGACGGGGCGATCGTGCGGCGCAGCATGCGGGTGGGCGCCGAGAACTGCGGATACGACCTGCCCGCGCTGTGGGTGGGGAGCGAGGGCACCCTCGGTGTGGTCACGGCCGTCGATCTGGCGCTCCACCCGGTTCCGGACTTCCGTGTGACCGCCCTCGCCGGGTTCGCGCACCTGTCCGGGCTGATCGACGCGGCGCACGTCGTCCGGCGGCTCGACGGCGTCGACGCCGTGGAGATGCTCGACGGCCGCGGGCTCGACCTGGCCTCGTCGCGGCTCGGCTTCGCGGTTCCGACGGGACTGCCGTGGTACCTCCTTGTGGAACTGGCCGGGCACCGCGATCTCACCGTCGACCTCGCCGACGCGCTGGAGCGGTGCGATCCCGACGACGAACCCGCCGTCGGGATCGATCTCGCAGGCCGCGCCCGGGTGTGGGCGGCGCGCGACGCGTTCGCGGACGTGGTCGGGCTGTTCGGCCCGCCGCTGAAATTCGACGCCGCCGTCCCGTTGGACGCTCTCGCCGCGTTCGTCGCCGACGCCGTCGCGCTGGTGGCGAACCGGGCACCCGACGCGATCCCGATACTTTTCGGGCACGTCGCCGACGGCAACGTCCACCTCAACGTGCTGCGCTGCCCCGACGAGTCCGTGCTGTACCGGGCGGTGACGGAACTGATCCGCGACCACGGCGGCAACATCGCGTCCGAACACGGCGTCGGCGCACACAAGCGCAACTACCTGGACCTCGCCCTCAGCCGCGAGGACATCGCCGCGATGTGGACGATCAAGCGGGCGTTCGACCCCGACGACTACCTCAACCCCGCAGTGATGTTTCCCGACTGGCTGCGTCCTCCGCGCTGACCCCGGGCTCCTTCTCACGCGACGGTCGCGCAAAGCAGACGGAGGCGACGAAACCGATCAGCAGGATCGCGGCGGGCAGCCAGATCGACTGCGACATCGCCGTGGCGAACGGTTCCTTCACGAACTCGGGCATCTCGCCGACGCCGGCCTCCTGGCTGTCGGCGTTCAGCCCCTGCGCGGACAGGCGGGCCGTGATGAGCGCACCGATCGCGGCGCTACCGAGGACGGCGCCGACCTGGCGGGTCGTGTTGTAGACGCCTGCCCCGGCGCCCGCCTGATGGGGCGGCAGGTTGTGGGTGGCCGTGGCCGCGAGCGGCGACCAGATGCACGCGTTGGCGAGACCGATCAGCCCGATCGGCAGCAGCAATTCCCAGATCGCCACGTCGGGCGACATCACCATGGACAGCCAGCCGAGCGCGATCGAGAACAGCAGGAACCCGGCGCCCGCGATGTACCGCGGGTGGGTGCGGTCGACGAGTTTGCCGATGAACGGGGCGAACACACCGGTGAGGACGGCCATCGGCACGAGCAGCAGCGCCGACCGGGTGGGCGACAGACCGCGCACCGCCTGCGTGTAGAACATCAGCGGCAGGACCATCGCGGTGATCGCGAATCCCATCGACGTGATCGCGACGTTGGCGAGCGAGAAGTTACGGTCCTTGAACAGGCCCAGCGGCAGCAGCGGCTCGTTCTTGTTCCAGGACTGGTACCAGACGAAGACGCCGAGCAGGACGAGGCCTGCGGCGATCGACGCGAGCACCGTCGCCGACCAGTCGTAGGAACTGCCTTCCTGGATTCCGAACACGAGGAAGAACATGCCGAGCGCGCTGAGCACGACCCCGGGGATGTCGAACTTGTGCTCGTGGGTCTCCAGCGCAGGCACCAGCCGCCAGGCCAGCACGAACGCGATCACGCCGACGGGGACATTGACGATGAAGATCCACTCCCAGCCGAGGTTGTCGACGAGCACGCCGCCGGCGAGTGGTCCCACCAGCGTGGCGACACCCGCGACGGCGCCCCACAGACCCATCGCGGTGCCGCGGCGGTCCGGCGGGAACGTCCGGGTGATGACGGCCATCGTCTGCGGCGTCATCAGTGCGGCGCCGAGTCCCTGGAACACGCGCGCGACGATGAGCATGGTGATGGTGCCGGACAGTCCGCACCACAGCGACGCCCCGGTGAACAGGACGAGCCCGATCAGGTAGATGTTCTTGGGGCCGAAGCGGTCACCGAGGCGGCCGGTGACCAGCAGCGGCACCGCGTACGCCAGCAGGTAGGCGCTGGTGACCCAGACGACCTTGTTGATGTCGGTGTGCAGGTCGTTCATGATCGCCGGGTTGGCCACCGCGACGATGGTGCTGTCGACGAGGATCATGAAGAAGCCGATGACGAGGGCCCACAACGCGGGCCAGGGATTTCGGTGCTCGGGTGGTGCGGTGCGCTCGGTGTCCATCATCAATCCTTTGCTGAACCGGATGGGATCCGGCGTGAGTGTGTCAGTCGTTCGACGAGTTCCGGCGAGAGCCACGGCAGGGCGCCGGAGTCGATGTCGGCCACCAGGGCCCTGAGCCATTCGCGCTCCGCACGGGCGACGGTGACGAGGTATTCGTTGCCGAGGAGGAAGATCCTGGGGATCTCGGTGGAGCAGGCGAGCGCGGCGGCGGTGTCGAGTTCGTCGATCTCGCGGGCGAGGTGATCGAGCCGTTCCCGGAGCAGTTCCACCACCGTGTGCGCGTCGACGTTGTGCGCCTCGGCCAGTGCGAGCGGGAACTGCGGGTACTCGGGCACCGGGGTGGCGAGCATGTCGCTCACCCGGTGGACGAGGGCTTCCCGGCCCGCGTCGGTGACCTCGTACATGGTGCGTTCGGGCCGGTTTCCCGCCCGGTCGGTGCCGGTGGTGCGCACCAGTCCTTCACCTTCGAGCCTGCTCACGGTGTGGTACAGCGACCCCGGCCGGATCTTCACTACGCGTCCACGACGGGCGTCGGCGAGTTGATACATCTCGTACGGGTGCATCGTGCGCTCACACAGCAGGCCGAGGATGGTGACGCCGAGCGGCGTGAGTGCCATGGTCACCACCTTTCCACTACTCCGAGTCGAATACTCCACGTGGAATATACCGTCCGGGCTTTCGCGGAACAAGCGGCTACCGTGGGCCCCGTGGACTCCCATCACCTCGACATCATTCGACTCGCCTGGTCACGCGAACTGGGATTGCCCGACGACGCACTGGCCACCCGCCCGGACGCCGACGACCGCGCGGTCCGGGTGGACGACGAGACCGACACGATCCGATTCCTGCGTCTGGGCGAGACGTCCGCGCTCATCGGACCGCGGTGGGCGATCGAGCGCGCCGACGGGCACACGGCGGAGGAACTGACGGAATCCGCGACGCTGCTCGCCCTCACCCAGGACCGGTCCGGACGGTGCGCCGGCCCGGTGGTGCTCGCGTACGGCACCGACTACCAGGATCCGGTGACCGGCCCGCCACCCCTCGTCTCGCACGAACGTGACCACGTCCGGCAGGTCGAGGCGGCCTGTCCCCCGGACGACGTCGCCGAGGCCCGGGTGGCAGAGCGCGAACGGTGGTTCACGATTCTCGGCGACGCGCAGCAACCGGTCGGGTGCGCCGGTTACACCGAGTTCCAGGGATTCCTCGCCGACGTCGGGGTGCTCACGGCACCGGAGTTCCGGCGCCGGGGACTGGGCGCGACGGTCGCCGGGATCGCCACCGACGACGCACTCGACGCCGGCCTGATCGCCCAATGCCGTTCACCGCGCGACAATCCGGCCGCGCGCGCGCTCGCCGCCCGCGCCGGGTACCGGGAACTGGGAACGTACGCCGAGGTCACGATCTCGCGACGTACGCTCTGAGACGACAGCGAAAGACGGGGAACGAGTCGACCATGACAGATCGAACGGCAGAACCGCACGGCACGGAAGGCGCCTACGTCGAATCCGGCGCCGAGTTCACACGCGACACCCACTACATCCCCACCCGCATCACGGCCGACGGCCGCGACGGCTACCCCGTCGAACCCGGCCGCTACCGTCTCGTGGCCGCCCGCGCCTGCCCCTGGGCCAACCGCGCGATCATCGTCCGGCGACTGCTCGGGCTCGAGGACGTGTTGTCGATGGGGCTGTGCGGCCCCACCCACGACAAGCGCAGCTGGACCTTCGATCTCGACCCGGGCGGGCTCGACCCCGTGCTGAAGATCCCGCGCCTGCAGGACGCGTACTTCGCGCGCTTCCCCGACTATTCGCGGGGCATCACCGTGCCTGCGATCGTCGACGCCCCCACCGGGCAGGTGGTCACCAACGACTACCCCCGGATCACCCTCGACTTGTCCTCGGAATGGACGCGGTACCACCGCGACGGCGCGCCCGACCTCTATCCCGAACCGCTGCGCGACGAGATCGACGAGGTCGCCGATCTCGTGTTCCGCGACGTGAACAACGGTGTGTACCGGTGCGGTTTCGCCGGATCCCAGGACGCGTACGAGTCCGCCTACGACCGCCTGTTCGCCCGTCTCGACTGGCTCGAGGAGCGGCTGACCGACCGCAGGTACCTCGTCGGTGACACCATTACCGAGGCCGACGTGCGGCTGTTCACCACCCTGGCGCGGTTCGACGCCGTCTATCACGGGCACTTCAAGTGCAACCGGAACAAACTCGACGAGATGCCCGTCCTGTGGAGCTATGCGCGCGATCTCTTCCAGACGCCCGGGTTCGGCGACACCATCGACTTCATCCAGATCAAGCAGCACTACTACATCGTGCACACCGACATCAATCCCACGCAGATCGTGCCGAAGGGGCCCGACCTGTCCGGCTGGCTCACACCGCACGGCCGTGAAGGGCTGGGCGGCAAGCCGTTCGGGGACGGCACCCCGCCGCCTCCGCCGAAGCCCGGCGAGGCGATCCCGGCCGGGCACGGCGCGTGATCGGGCGGATCTAGGTGCCGGCGTATGTGCCGAAACTCCAGAACACGCCCTCAGGGTCGCGGCAGGTGAATCCGCGCGAGCCGTAGTCCTCGTCCTTCAGCCCGGCGACGATCGTGGCACCGGCGGCCACGGCGCGCTCGTGGAGCGCATCGGGGTCGTCGACGACGAGGTACACCGATCCCGTCCCCGGCGGCAGGTCGCTGATGACCGAGTCCTCGCGGGGTGAGCCGAGCATGATGCCGCCGCCCTTCGGCCAGCCGAGTTCGGCGTGATCGACCCGGTCCCCGTCCCCGTACACCGCCTTCTCGTCGAACCCGAAGGCCTCCACGAGGAAGCGGATCGCAGCCCGCGCGTCGCGGTAGACGAGCGTGGGCCACACACATGTGGTTTGCGTCGAAGTAGTCATGACATCACCGTGCTCCGTCTTCGGGGTCGGGGTCTTGGACGAATGAGAAGGGGTCGATCTCCCGCCACCGCGACGGCGGGACGCCCGCGAGGTCGCGCCAGTCCCGCGCCATGTGCGCCTGGTCGTAGTAGCCGCACACCGCGGACACGTCGGCGAGGGTCGCCCCGGCGGCGCCTTTGAGCATCCGGTGCGAACGATCGAAGCGGGACAACCGCACCACATCCTTCGGCGTCACGCCGTACTCCGCGACGAACCTGTTCACCAGATGCCTTCTGCTCCAGCCGACCTCGTGCGCGACGTCGGCGACCCGGACGCCGCCGCCGGCGACGAGCAGGTGCCAGGCACGGGTGAGATGCGGGTCGATCTCCGCAGGCTCGGCGCGGCGCGTGAGGATCTCGTCGAGGATCGCGAACCGCCCGTCCCAGCCGGGTTCGAGGGACAGCCGTTCCGTCAACTCCCCCGCATCGGGACCGAGCAGGTCCTCGAGACCGACGACCCATGCGCCGAGCGCGGCGGTGGGCACGCCCAGCAGCGCCCGGGCGCCGAGCGGGCTGAGGGCCAACTGGACGCCGTGCTGGTTGCCGTCGTGCCGAATCGTCACCGGTGCCGTCGCGATGCCGCCGGCCAGAGTGTCGTACCGGCCGGGCGCCTGGCCGGGAGCCGCCTGCACGGCGATGTCGAGGGGCTCGCCGATGGTCACGATCACCGTCAGGCAGGGCGAGGGCAGACCGAGGTGGATGCCGGGCTCGTACCCGGCCAGCCGGTAGCCGTCGTACCCCGTGACCAGCGCGCGCAGCGGCGCCGCCGGGCGCCGGAAGGCCCCGGACGACACCGCGGTATCGCTGCCGGCGACGCTCACGACACCAGCCTAGGCAACGGTGCCGACAACGGTCACGGCGTTCGCTCACCTACAGTCGGTGCCAGCACACTCGAAGCACTAGGCGAGACGGGAGGCCCGATGGCTGGCAATGGTGGACCGGTGGAGAAGGTACTGGTCTCGGTCCTCGACAACGGAAGCCGACTCCAGGCGCCCGCGGTGGCCAAGTACGTCGAATGGGTCCGGCGCTCGCACCCCGGTGAGTCGCCCGCGCAGATCGTCGAACGCATGGAGAAGATGTTCCTGCTGGGCGTGACGGGCAGCGGCAGCGCTGTCGGCGCCACTGCCGCCATTCCCGGTGTCGGAACCGTCGCCTCCATCGCGGCCGTGGGCGCCGAATCGGCGTTCTTCCTGGAGGCGGCGGCGCTGCTCACGCTCGCCGTCGCGTCGGTGCACGGCATCTCCGCCGCCGATCACCAGCAGCGGCGCGCACTGGTCCTCTCGGTGGCCCTCGGCGAATCGGGCATGGAAATCGTCCAGAAGGCGACGGGCGTGACGGCGAAGAACTGGGCGAGCGCCATCACCAGCCGCATCCCCGGCCCCACGATGAAGGGCATGAACAGCACGCTGGTGCGCAAGTTCATCACCAAGTACGCCGCCCGCCGGAGCGCGCTGATCCTCGGCAAACTGGTGCCCGCGGGCATCGGCGCCGCCATCGGCGGCGCCGGCAACCGGGCCATCGGCAAGGGCGTCATCAAGAACTCGCGCGAGGCGTTCGGTCCCGCCCCGGCCCGCTGGCCGGACGAGCTCCGCGCGGTCGAAGCGTGACCTAGTGCGCGAAGTGCTGTTCCGTCGAATGCCCGCCGCCCTTCTCGGCGAGTTCGGCGCACACTTCCTCGATTGCCTCGGCGACGAGGGTCCCCAGGTCGGCGCTGAAGCCCTCGCGCACGACGATGCGCAGAACCGCCACGTCCTCCGCGTCGGCGGGCATCGTGTACGCGGGCACCTGCCAGCCCCGCGCCCGCATCTCGTGTGACACGTCGAAGACCGTGAACCCGGGATCACCGACCAGTTCGAACGCCAGCACCGGTATATCGGTTCCGTCCGTGATGAGGGTGAAGTGTTCGAGATCGGCGATGCGTTTGCCGACGCGGACCGCGGTGTCGCGCAGCGTCTCCATGATCGACCGGTAGCCGGCCCGGCCGAGCCGCAGGAAGTTGTAGTACTGGCCCACCACCTGATTGCCGGGCCGCGAGAAGTTGAGGGTGAACGTCGGCATGTCGCCGCCCAGGTAGTTGACCCGGAACACCAATCCCTCGGGAAGGTACTCACGCTCACGCCACACCACGAACCCGATCCCCGGATACGTCAGCCCGTACTTGTGACCACTCACGTTGATCGAGGCGACGCGCGGAACCCGGAAGTCCCACAACAACTCCGGTTGCAGGAAGGGGACGACGAAGCCACCGCTCGCCGCGTCCACGTGGATCGGGACGTCCGGGCCGCCGGACGCGGCGAGCGCGTCGAGAGCTGCCGCGATCTCCGCCACCGGCTCGAGTTCCCCGGTGTAGGTGGTGCCCACGATCACGATCGCACCGATGGTGTTCTCGTCGACCGCGTCGCGCACCTGCTCCGGCGTGATGACGTAACGGCCCTTCTCCATCGGCAGGTACTTGGGCTCGACGTCGAAGTACCGGCAGAACTTCTCCCACACCACCTGAACGTTGCTGCCGAGCACCAGATTCGGCCGGGCCGTGTCCTTCCCGGCCGCCTCCTGCTTCGCCCGCCACCGCCACTTGAGCGCAAGACCACCGAGCATCACCGCCTCGCTGGAACCGATCGTCGAGACGCCGGTGGCGCTGGCCGGGTCGGTGGTCGACAGGTCGGGGGCGTGGAACAGATCGGCCACCATCGACACGCAGCGCGCCTCGATTGCCGCCGTCGCGGGGTACTCGTCCTTGTCGATCATGTTCTTGTCGAACGTCTCGGCCATCAATTTGTCGGCCTCGGGATCCATCCACGTGGTGACGAACGTGGCCAGGTTCAACCGGGAACTGCCGTCCAGCATCAACTCGTCGTGGATGAACCGGTACGCGGCCTCGGGATCGGTCTCGTCGTCCGGCAACCGCAACGCCGGGAACGGGTCGATCGACAGGCGCCCGGTGTACGCGGGAGAGATGACGTCGCGATGGTGATGATGATGGTGCTTGCTCATGTGCGTCCCCAATCGATTGGTGTCAGCAAGCGCCGTCACGACGCCTGTACGTCAGTTGGTGAATCTCGGCACGGCAGCCCAGTAGGGTCGAAACAGTTCCATTCGATTGTGGCAGGGGAGGACGGGTTGACCACAGCAATCCCGGGAAGTTTCGCGGCGCCGATCGAGGTGCGGGGGCTGTCCAAGCGCTTCAAGAACGTCGACGCGGTCACAGACCTCGCCTTCACCGTGCCGCAGGGATCGATCACCGGATTCCTCGGGCCCAACGGCTCGGGCAAGACCACGACGCTGCGGATGATCCTCGGTCTCGTGAAGCCGACGTCCGGCACCTCCACGGTCGCCGGGGTCCCGATCCGCTCCCTCGCGGATCCCGCTCGCACGGTCGGCGCCGTCCTCGACTCGCAGAGCCTGCACCCCAACCGGACGGCACTCGACCACCTGAAGGTGTACGCATCCGCGATCCGCGTTCCGGACGCCCGCACACGCCAGGTGCTCGCACTCGTCGGGCTCGAGGACGTCGCGGGGCGCAAGGCCGGCGGCTTCTCCCTCGGCATGCGGCAGCGGCTGTCGCTGGCGACGGCGCTGCTCGGTGATCCGCGGATCCTGATCCTCGACGAACCCGCCAACGGACTCGACCCCGAGGGCATCGCGTGGCTGCGCGAGTTCCTGAAGGGCTTCGCCGCATCCGGTCGCACGGTGCTGATCTCGAGCCACATCCTCCGCGAGGTGGAGCAGACCGTCGACAATCTGGTGATCGTCAGCCGCGGCTCCCTCGTCTATCAGGGGCGCATGGAGGAGTTGCGCAAGTCGCAGCAGAGCCGGCTGCTGGTCGCGTCGTCGAGCCCGGCCGCGCTGGCGACCGCCCTGGCCGCGAAGGGCATCGTCGACGCCCGCTCGCTGGCCGACGGGCGCCTCGCCGTCGTCGGTGCGTCCCTCGAACTCGTCGAGTCCGTCGCCGCGGGAGCCGGGGTGACGATCTTCGGGGCCGTCGGCGATCACATCGACCTCGAGCAGCTCTTCCTGTCGATGACCGCAGGCCAGTACGTGGCCGGGGCGAGCCCCGCCGCGCCCTCGGGGTACGGCACGCCGCCGACGTATGCTCCCCAGCCCGGGTACGCACCGCCGGGCTACGCCGCACAACCGGGATACGCCCCGCAACCCGGCTACGGCCCGCCGCCCGGCTACGCCGCACAACCGGGATACGCCCCGCAACCGGGCTACGGCCCACCACCCGCACACCCCCAGCAGGGTCCGATGTCCGGAGGTCCGCGATGACAACGCTGCTCACCGCAGAATTCCGCAAGGTCACCACGCTGCGCTTCTGGTGGATGCTCGGTCTGGCACCGCTGATCGTCGGAATGTTCTCGAGCGCGATCACCCTTCCCGTGATGCGCGCGTTCACCGACGCGTTCGAGGCCGATCCGAACGAGGCCAACCTCGCCGCCACCCTGTTCGGGCTGGCCGTCGCCGTCGCCCTCGTCGTCCTGTTCGCCGCACTCTTCGGGGCGGTCAACGTGGGCACCGAATTCCGGTACAAGACGCTCACCACCACGTTCCTCACCGCCCGCGGCCGGGACGGGGTGATCGGCGCCAAGCTCGCCGTCACCGCGGCGTTCGGCTTCTTCTACTGCCTCGTGGTGGAGGTGGTCAGCGTCGCCCTGCTGCTGACGTTCGGCGGTGACACGTTCGAACTGCGCGGATCGCTGTTCGCCATGCTCGGCGCCGCCCTGATCTGCGCGACGCTGTGGGCGCTCATCGGCGGCGGCGTCTCGATGCTCACCGGCTCGTCCGTCGGAAGCTGCATCACCCTCGTCGTCTGGTACACCCTCGGCGAGATGATCCTCCGCTCGATCCTCAGCGGAATCGGCATCGGCGCCGTCGGCAGCATCCTCCCCGTGTCCGCCACGCTCGGGACGGTCGCCAACGCGGCCGCAGGCAACGAGATCGACTGGCTGACGCTCTGGCCTACCGCGCCCCTCGCCCTGCTCGTGTGGACCGCGGTCCTCGTCGCGGGCGGCTGGGCGCTCACCCGGCAGCGCGACATCACCTGACGCCGCACCGATACCGGCCCTGTCGGTGCCCGGCGCTAACGTGGACCCAGTGGTAAGTGAGAGTGCGTCCGGTTCGGTGATCGAACGAGAACAGACGCTGGAGCGGGATCAGGCACGGCCGGGCTGGATTCGACGGCTGAGCGGTGAGTGCTGGGCACACCGCCGCGTCGCACTCGGCGCGCTGACCGTGACGGTGATCGCCGCCGGCATCGACATCTCGTTCCCCCTCCTCACCAAGTACGCGGTCGACGCCGCCGGCTCGGGTCGCGCCACCGAGGTGATCGGCACCGCGGCGATGCTCATCGCACTGCTCGCGTGCGTGCGGTTCGGCTGCCAGTTCGGCCGCCGGATGCTCGCGGGCAAGCTGTCCCTGGACGTCCAGCACGACCTGCGGCTGGGCCTGCTCGGCGCGCTGCAACGGCTCGACGGGCGGGGGCAGGATCAGATCCGCACCGGTCAGGTGGTGTCCCGGTCGATCACCGACCTCCAGTTGGTGCAGGGACTGCTCGCGATGGTCCCGCTGTCGGCGGGCGCACTGCTCCAGTTCGTCCTCGCCCTCGCGATCATGGCGTGGCTGTCGCCGCTGCTGACCGTCGTTGCGCTGGTGATCGTCCCCGCGGTCTGCCTCGTCGTCTACACGATGCGACCGAAGCTGTTCGCCGCCACCTGGTCCGCGCAGCAGCGGGCGGCCGACCTCGCGCAGCACGTCGAGGAAACCGTCACCGGTGTCCGCGTGGTCAAGGGCTTCGGCCAGGAACGCCGGGCCGTCGACCAACTCGAGGACCACAGCCGGTCGCTGTACGCGGAACGCCTGCGGGCCGCCCGGATCAACGCGCGCTTCGCCCCGACCATGGCGGCGCTGCCCCAACTCGGCCTCGTCGGCGTCATCGCGATCGGCGGCTACCTCGCCCTGCACGGGACCATCACGATCGGCACGTTCCTCGCCTTCGCGACATACGTTGCCACGATGACCGGCGTCACCCGCACCCTGTCGTCGGTGGTGATCATGGCCCAGCTGTCCCGGGCCGCCGTCGAGCGCGTGTACGAGGTGATCGACACCGAACCGGAGGTCGCGGACCCGCCGCACCCCATCGTGCTGCCCGGCGGACCGCTGGGTGTGGATCTGCGCTCGGTGACGTTCGGGTTCGAGTCGGAACGCCACGTCCACCGCGGACTCGACCTGCGGATCGCACCCGGCGAGACCGTCGCGGTGGTCGGCATGGCCGGCTCCGGCAAGACCGCGCTGTCACTGCTGCTCCCCCGTTTCTACGCGCCGTCGTCGGGTTCGGTGTCGCTCACGTCCGGCGACGAATCGTTCGACGTGTCGACCCTGAGCGCCGAGCAGTTACGGGAAGCCGTCGGCCTCGTGTTCGACGAACCGTTCCTCTTCTCCGACACCATCGCGGCCAACATCGCGCTCGGCAGGCCCGACGCCAGCGCCGAGGAGATCCGCGCCGCCGCCGCCATGGCCGCCGCCGACGAGTTCGTCTCCGCGTTGCCGGAGGGCTACGACACCGTCGTCGGCGAACGCGGACTCACCTTGTCGGGCGGACAGCGGCAGCGGATCGCGCTGGCACGCGCACTCCTCACCGACCCGCGAGTCTTGATCCTCGACGACGCCACGTCGGCCGTCGACGCCACCACCGAGGCGTCGATCTTCGAGTCCCTGCGCGCCAACCGCGGCCGGACGGCACTGATACTGGCGCACCGCCGCTCCACGCTGTCGCTCGCCGACCGCGTCGCCGTTCTCGACGGCGGACGGATCGTCGACTCCGGCACGGTCTCCGAACTCGACGAACGATGCCCGCTCTTCCGCGCGCTGTTCACCTCCGCCGACAACACAGACCCCGTCGACGTCAGCGTCCCCCCGCCGAGCGACCCCGTGCCGTATCACCGGGTGCCGTCCGAGTCCGAGTTGTGGCCGGAGGACGCGGAGGAATGGGACGGGCCCGTCGCGGCCACCTCGTCCGGCCGCACCCCGGCCCCCGGCGCGGGCCCCGGCGGCCGGGCAGGCGGCGGACCGATGGCGGGAGCGCTCGGCAACGTGGCCGCCACCCCCGAACTCCGGGACGCCGTGAATGCGCTGCCGCCCGCCGTCGAGAGCCCGGGCATCGAGACCCGGAACCTGCGTCTCCCCGAACCCGACTTCCGGCTGTCCCGGATCCTGCGGCCGGTCCGGGGCCTGCTCGTGGCCGTCGTCGTCTGCCTCGCGCTCGACGCGCTGGCGGGCATCGCGTTCCCGTCCATCGTCCGGTACGCGATCGACCACGGAGTCGTCCCGCAGGACGCCGCGACGCTCTGGACCGCCGCCGGGGTGGGGGTCACGCTGGTCGTCGCCGGCTGGCTCGTCGTCGCCCTGATGACGGTACTCACCGCGCGGGCGGGAGAACGGGTGCTGTTCGGGTTGCGGGTGCGCAGCTACGCCCACCTGCAGCGGCTCGGACTCGACTACTACGAGCGCGAACTGTCCGGCCGCATCATGACGCGGATGACCACCGACGTCGACGCGCTGTCCTCGTTCATCCAGACGGGAATGTCCACAGCAGTGGTGAGCGTGCTGACCGTCGTCGGCATCTCCATCGCCCTCGTCGCCACCGACGTCACGCTTGCGCTGGTGGCGCTCGCCGTCATCCCGCCGCTGCTCGTCGCGACGCTGGTCTTCCGCCGGATCTCCTCGGTGGCGTACACCGTCTCGCGGGAGCGGATCTCGCTCGTCAACGCCGACTTCCAGGAGAACGTCGCCGGGCTGCGCGCCGCCCAGGCCTACCGCCGCGAAGAATTCGCGGCCCGCCGGTTCGCGGAGCGGGCCGACAGCTACCGGCGCAGCCGCATGCGGTCGCAGCGGGCGATCTCGCTGTACTTCCCGTTCATCGCGTTCCTCTCGGACCTCGCCCTGGCCGCCGTGGTGTTCGTCGGTGCACACCAGGTCGCGGGCGGCGACACGACCACCGGCACGCTCGTCGCCTTCGTGCTGTACCTCGGGCTGCTGTTCGGGCCCATCCAGCAGCTGTCGCAGGTGTTCGACGGATATCAGCAGGCCAGTGTGGGCCTGCTCCGGATCGGGGACCTGCTCCGCACACCCAGTTCCATCGAGCGGGCGACCTCGCGTGACGATCTCCAGCCGATCGACGGGCATCTGCGCGGAGAGCTGTGCCTGAGCGACGTCGGGTTCCGCTATCAGGGCGCGGACAGCGACGCCCTCACCGACATCGACCTGCACATCCCGGCAGGCACCACCGTCGCACTCGTCGGCCGGACCGGTGCGGGCAAGTCGACCATCGTGAAACTGCTCGCCCGCTTCTACGACCCGACGTCGGGGGCGGTGCTCGTCGACGACGTGGACCTCCGCCGGTACCCACTCGGCGAGTACCGCGGACGGCTCGGCGTCGTCCCCCAGGAGGCCCACCTGTTCACCGGGACCGTCGCCACCAACATCGCGTACGGCCGCCCCGATGCGAGCCGCGCGGAGATCGAGGACGCGGCCCGCGCGGTCGGAGCACTGGGCACGATCGCCGAACTGCGGGGTGGGATGCATCACCCCATCGGCGAGCGTGGGCAGGGCCTGTCGGCGGGCCAACGCCAGCTGATCGCGCTCGCCCGGGCCGAGTTGGTCGACCCCGATCTGCTTCTGCTCGACGAAGCGACCGCGACGCTCGATCCGGCCACCGAGCAGGTAGTTCTCGAGGCGAGCAGCCGTGTGACACGCACCCGCACGTCGGTGGTGGTGGCCCACCGGCTGGCCACCGCGGCCCGCGCAGATGTGATCCTCGTCATCGACAAGGGGCGGGTGGTGGAGACGGGATCGCACGCCACCCTGCGCTATGCCGGTGGCCACTATTCGGGACTGTGGGATGCGGCGGAGACCGGGGCGGGGAATAATCGCGGGGCGAGAACCGTCATCGATGGTGACCCCATCGGTTAGCCGTGAGACAGCTCACACGTGCAGGCCTGGCGATCTACACGTCACACGCGAGGGCTAGTCTCATGTATATAGGCGCTCTGATCGGGTACCGAAATAGAAACGAGGCGAACACCTGCCGTGAGCAGCAGCTCTACATCCCAGTTCGGACAGAACCAGTGGCTGGTTGACGAAATGTACCAGCGCTTCCAGGACGATCCGTCGTCCGTGGACGCGAGTTGGCACGAATTCCTGACGGATTACTCTCCCGACGCAGCCGCCGCCAAGGCAGGCGCAGCCAACGGACACGGCACGAACGGCACCACCACCGCCGCACCTGCTGCCGCTCCCTCCGCCAAGGCTTCGACTCCCCCTGTTTCCGAGTCCGCGACCGCACCCAAGCCTCAGACCAAGCCGGCCAACGGTGCCGCAGCCAAGACTGCACCCAACGGTGCAGCTCCGAAGGCTGCCGCCCCGAAGACCGAGGCCCCCAAGAAGGCCGCACCCGCAAAGGACGCCCCGGCGAAGGACGCGAAGGCGTCTGCCCCCGCGCCGGCCGCCGACGAGTCGAAGGTTCTCCGCGGCGCAGCTGCTGCCGTCGCGAAGAACATGTCGGCCTCGCTGGCCATTCCGACCGCCACCAGTGTTCGCGCCATCCCTGCGAAGCTGATGTTCGACAACCGGATCGTCATCAACAACCACCTCGCCCGTACCCGCGGCGGCAAGATCTCGTTCACGCACCTGCTGGGGTACGCGATCGTGCAGGCGGTCAAGGCGTTCCCGAACATGAACCGGCACTTCGCCGAGATCGACGGCAAGCCCAACGCGGTCACCCCCGCACACACCAACCTCGGCCTGGCCATCGACCTGCCGGGCAAGGACGGCAACCGATCCCTCGTCGTCGCCGCGATCAAGAACACCGACACCCACAACTTCACGCAGTTCTACAGCGCCTACGAGGACATCGTCCGGCGCGCGCGTGACGGCAAGCTCACCGCCGAGGACTTCTCGGGTGTCACGATCTCGCTCACCAACCCCGGCGGCATCGGCACCGTGCACTCCGTGCCGCGCCTGATGAACGGCCAGGGCGCCATCATCGGTGCCGGCGCCATGGAATACCCGGCGGAGTTCCAGGGTTCCAGCGACGAGAAGATCGCCGAGATGGGCGTCGGCAAGCTCATGACGCTGACCTCGACGTACGACCACCGCATCATCCAGGGCGCGGAGTCCGGCGACTTCCTTCGGACCATCCACAAGCTGCTGATCAGCGACGAGTTCTACGACGAGATCTTCCACTCGCTGCACATTCCGTACGAGCCGGTCCGCTGGCGCCAGGACGTCTCCGAAGGCGCGGTCGACAAGAACACCCGCGTCCTCGAACTGATCGCGGCGTACCGCAACCGCGGCCACCTGATGGCCGACACGGACCCGTTGCAGTTCGTCAAGGACAAGTTCAAGAGCCACCCCGACCTGGACGTCACGACGCACGACCTGACGCTGTGGGACCTCGACCGCGAGTTCAAGGTCGGCGGATTCCACGCCCAGGAGAAGATGAAGCTGCGCGACGTGCTCAGCGTGCTGCGCGACGCGTACTGCCGCCACGTCGGTGTCGAGTACACGCACATCCTGGAGCCGGAGCAGCAGCAGTGGCTGCAGGACCGGGTCGAGGCGCACCACGTCAAGCCCACGGTCGCTCAGCAGAAGTACATCCTGAGCAAGCTCAACGCCGCCGAGGCCTTCGAGACGTTCCTGCAGACCAAGTACGTCGGCCAGAAGCGCTTCTCGCTCGAGGGCGCCGAGTCCGTCATCCCGATGATGGACGCCGTCATCGACCAGGCCGCCGAGCACCAGCTCGACGAGGTCGTCATCGGCATGCCGCACCGCGGTCGCCTCAACGTACTCGCGAACATCGTCGGCAAGCCGTACTCGAAGATCTTCACGGAGTTCGAGGGCAACATGAACCCGGCGGCCGCGCACGGCTCCGGCGACGTGAAGTACCACCTCGGTGCCGAGGGCACGTACATCCAGATGTTCGGTGACAACGACATCACCGTGTCGCTGACGGCCAACCCGTCGCACCTCGAGGCTGTCGACCCGGTCCTCGAGGGCTTGGTCCGCGCGAAGCAGGACATCCTCGACAAGGGTGAGGACGGCTTCACCGTCCTGCCGCTGATGCTGCACGGCGACGCCGCGTTCGCCGGTCAGGGTGTCGTGGCCGAGACGTTGAACCTGGCGCTGCTGCGCGGATACCGCACCGGCGGCACCGTGCACATCGTGGTCAACAACCAGGTCGGTTTCACCACCGCCCCGGAGCACTCCCGTTCGTCGGAGTACTGCACCGACGTCGCGAAGATGATCGGCGCGCCGATCTTCCACGTGAACGGCGACGACCCCGAGGCATGTGTCTGGGTCGCCCAGCTCGCTGTCGACTTCCGGGAGAAGTTCCAGAAGGACGTCGTCATCGACATGATCTGCTACCGCCGTCGCGGTCACAACGAGGGCGACGACCCGTCGATGACGCAGCCGGCGATGTACGACGTGATCGACACCAAGCGCAGCGTCCGCAAGAGCTACACCGAATCCCTGATCGGCCGCGGCGACATCTCGCTGAAGGAAGCCGAAGACGCCCTGCGCGACTACCAGGGTCAGCTGGAGCGGGTGTTCAACGAGGTTCGCGAACTCGAGAAGTACACGCCGGAGCCCAGTGAGTCGGTCGAGCTCGACCAGGTGCTGCCCACGAAGCTGAAGACGTCGGTCGACGAGTCGGTGCTCGAGCGGATCGGCGACGCGTTCGTCAATGTGCCCGAGGGCTTCACCGTGCACCCGCGCGTCAAGCCGGTCATCGACAAGCGCCGCGAGATGTCCCGTGAGGGCAAGATCGACTGGGCCTTCGCCGAGCTGCTCGCGTTCGGTTCGCTGGTCGACCAGGGCAAGATGGTTCGCCTGTCCGGCCAGGACTCGAAGCGCGGCACGTTCACGCAGCGTCACTCGGTCCTCATCGACCGCAAGACGGGCGCCGAGTACATCCCGCTGCAGAACCTCGGCAGCGAGAACCCCGGCAAGTTCCTGGTCTACGACTCCGCGCTCAGCGAGTTCGCCGCCGTCGGCTTCGAGTACGGCTACTCCGTGGGCAACCCGGACGCGCTCGTGCTGTGGGAGGCGCAGTTCGGTGACTTCGTCAACGGTGCGCAGTCGATCATCGACGAGTTCATCTCGTCCGGTGAGGCCAAGTGGGGCCAGCTGTCCGACGTCGTGCTGCTGCTGCCGCACGGCCACGAGGGTCAGGGTCCCGACCACACGTCCGGTCGTATCGAGCGCTTCCTGCAGTTGTGCGCCGAGGGTTCGATGACCGTGGCCGTGCCGTCCACCCCGGCCAGCTACTTCCACCTGCTGCGTCGTCACTCGCTCGACGGAATCCGCCGCCCGCTGGTCGTCTTCACGCCGAAGTCGATGCTGCGCAACAAGGCCGCGGTCTCCGATGTCGAGGACTTCACCACCGGCAAGTTCCGGTCGGTGTTCGAGGAGCCGACGTACGAGACGGGCGACGGCGAACGCGACAAGGTTCGCCGTGTCCTGCTCGTCAGCGGCAAGCTGTACTGGGAGTTGCTGGCGAAGAAGCAGAAGGACAACCGCGAGGACATCGCGATCGTCCGCATCGAGCAGCTGTACCCGGTTCCGAGCCGTCGTCTCCGCGAGACGCTGGACCGCTACCCGAACGCCACCGAGTTCCGGTGGGTTCAGGAGGAGCCGGCGAACCAGGGCGCGTGGCCGTTCTTCGGTCTCGCTCTGCCCGAGTTGCTGCCCGACAAGCTGTCCGGAATCAAGCGCATCTCGCGTCGTTCGATGTCGGCACCGTCCTCGGGTTCGAGCAAGGTGCACGCTGTGGAACAGCAAGAGATCATCGATGAAGCCTTCGGCTGAAGAGCGTGAAACGGCTGAAGCCTTCGGCTGAACAGCTGAGCGTTTGATTGACTGATCTGCCATTGAGCCGGGTCGAGTTCACTCCGCGGAGTGGATTCGACCCGGCTTCGTGGTTTCTGCCTCCGCCTCGGCGTCGGGGCACTAGGGGGTGTCAGGTCGTGGTGGCCGACACGAGCGCGGCGGCGATCTCGGGTGCGGCGGAGATGGCCAGCGCGGGCAGGGCCTGGACGTTGAGTTCGATCAGTTCTTCGCGGGTCAGGTGCGGGTCGCGCAGCCAGGTGATCGTGACTTCCTCGACGTAGGCGATCCAGCCCCGGACGGCGAGGTCGACCGCGCGGGTGGGCTCGATGCCGATCGCGGGCAGTTGTTCGAGGGTGCGTTCGGACATCACGGCGCGGGTCTGCTCGAAGACTGCCCGCATGTCCGGGTCCCCACTTGCCGTTCCCCGCAGGAGCGAGACGTACGTGCCCCGGTTCTCGGTGACGTAGTCGACGTACGACGCGAGCACCGAGCGCAGGATCTGCATCGGATCGCGCGCTTCCTCGACGTACGGGTCGGGGGCGGTGCGGGCGAGCATCTCGCTGCTGGTGTGCCGCACGATCTCGAGGTGGAAGTCGTGCTTCGACGCGAAGTAGTGGAACAGCAGGCCGCGGGAAACACCGGCCTGATCTGCGATGTCCTCGACGGAGATCTGCTCCAGGGGGCGCTGCGCCAGCATCTTGGCGCCGAGGTCGATCAGTTGCGCGCGCCGCTGTTCGGGGCTGAGACGGGTCCGCTTCACAACGTCCATGAGACAAGACTACTGAATGAAGGTCAATAGGCTATTGACTACCCCTCAATAGCGCCCTATGGTTTCTTACATGAGTCTCCCCGTCACAGATACTTACGCCCCCACCGCAGGTGTCCGCCACGTCGACACACTGATCATCGGCAGCGGGTTCGCCGGCCTCGGCGCGGCGATCAAGCTGACCCAGGCAGGCAAGACCGACTTCCTCGTGCTCGAACGCGGCAACGAGGTCGGTGGTACCTGGAGAGACAACACCTACCCGGGTGCGGCGTGCGACGTGCCCTCGCACCTGTACTCGTACTCGTTCGCGCTGAACCCGGAGTGGACCCGGTCGTTCTCGACGCAGCCCGAGATCCAGAAGTACATCGAGTCGGTGGCGGACAAGTACAAGGTGCGCGACAAGCACCTCTTCGGCTGTGACGTGCAGTCCGCCCACTGGAACGAGTCGACCACTCGCTGGGAGGTCACCACCACCAAGGGGAACTTCGTCGCGAAGGTGGTCGTCTCCGCGGTCGGCGCACTGTGCGAGCCGTCCCTCCCCGACATCAAGGGCATCGAAGACTTCGAGGGCGAGATCTTCCACTCCGCCCGCTGGAACCACGACGCCGACCTGACGGGCAAGCGCGTCGCCGTCATCGGCACCGGCGCCTCGGCCATCCAGATCGTGCCCGCCATCGGCAAGAAGGTGTCGCACCTCGACGTGTACCAGCGCACGGCGCCGTGGATCCTCCCCCGGGCGGACCGCGAGTACACGACACTCGAGCACACCGCGTTCAAATACCTCCCCGGCTTCCAGAAGCTGTGCCGCACCGGCATCTACTGGATGCGTGAGAGCCAGGTCGTCGGACTCGCGAAGGCCCCCGTCTTCATGAAGCCGCTGCAGTTCGCGGCCGAGCGTCACCTGCGCCGTCAGATCAAGGACAAGGCTCTGCGCAAGAAGGTGACGCCGAACTTCCAGATCGGCTGCAAGCGCATGCTCATCTCGAACAACTACTACCCCACCCTCGCGCAGGACAACGTCGACCTGGTCACCGACGGCATCGCCGAGGTCACGGCGAACTCGGTGATCTCGAAGGACGGCACCGTCCGCGAGGTCGACGCCATCGTCGTCGCCACCGGCTTCCACGTCACCGACTCCCCCACGTTCGAGGGCATCTTCGGCAAGGACGGCCGCTCGCTGGCCGCGGTCTTCGACGAGGGCGGACAGCAGGGCTACAAGGGCGCCGCGATTGCGAACTTTCCCAACATGTTCTTCCTGGTCGGCCCGAACACGGGCCTGGGCCACACCTCGATGGTCTTCATGATCGAGTCGCAGCTCAACTACCTCGTCGACGCCCTGCAGACGATCGACAAGTACGGCATCGGCAAGATCGAGGTCCGTCAGGACGCCCAGGACCGGTACAACGCAGACCTCCAGGAGAAGCTGTCGCACAGCGTCTGGAACAACGGCGGGTGCGCGAGCTGGTACCTCGACAAGCACGGCAACAACACCACCCTGTGGCCGGGCTTCACGTTCCAGTTCCGGAACGAGACCAGGCGCTTCGATCTCACCGCGTACGACAGCGTGGCCACCGCCGATCTGCCTGCGCCCGTGCACGTGAACGGCAAGACCCCCGGATCCGCCGCCATCCCGGCGCAGATCGACCTCGACGACGACAAGGTGACAGCACAGTGAGCGAGTTCGCAGGCAAGGTAGTCGTGATCACCGGAGCCGGCTCCGGCATCGGCAGGGCGCTCGCCCTCGACCTGGCGCGCCGCGGTGCCCGGCTGGCGATCTCCGACATGGACACGGTCGGACTCGCCGAGACCGCCCGCCAGGCGGAGGCACTGGGCGCCGAGGTCAAGTCCGATCACCTGGACGTCACCCAGCGCGAGGCGGTGCTCGCGTACGCCGACGAGGTGCGGGCTCACTTCGGCGAGATCAACCAGGTGTACAACAACGCCGGCATCGCCTACCACGGTGAGTTCGAGAAGTCCGAGTTCAAGGACATCGAGAAGATCATGGATGTGGACTTCTGGGGAGTCGTCAACGGCACCAAGGCATTCCTGCCGCATCTCATCGCGTCGGGCGACGGCCACGTCGTGAACGTCTCGAGCCTGTTCGGCCTGCTGTCCATGCCCGGCCAGAGCGCGTACAACTCGGCGAAGTTCGCGGTGCGCGGTTTCACCGAGTCGCTGCGCCAGGAGATGCTGATCGCCAAGCACCCTGTGAAGGTGACGTGCGTGCATCCCGGCGGCATCAAGACGGCCATCGCCCGCAACGCCACCGCGGGACCGGGCGAGGACCTCGACACGTTCGCGAAGTTCTTCGACCAGAAGCTGGCACGCACCACTCCGGAGGCGGCGGCCGAGACCATCGTGACCGGTGTCCGTAAGGGCAAGGCGCGCGTGCTGATCGGCGCCGACGCCAAGTTCCTCGACGCCTGGGTGCGGCTCGTCGGGCCGAGCTACCAGCGGGTGGTCGCGTTCGTCGCCGGACGCGTCCTCCCCAAGTCGAACTGAGGTACCGATGAGCTTCCACCTACCGCTTCCGGTCGTCGCGACGGCCCTCCGGCCGTTCTACCGCCTCAGCCTCAACGCACGACTTCCGCACTCGGTGCAGCGGACCCTTCTCGATGTGGGCGCTCCGTTGCAGCAGGTGCCCGCCGGTGCCGTCGTGCGCCCGACCGTCCTGGCCGGGCGGCCCGCGGAGCGGATCACGGTGGGAGCCACCGAACGCCGGACCGCCGTCCTCTACCTGCACGGCGGTGCGTACACGATCGGTTCGCTCGCCACCCACCGATCGCTGGCCGCTCACATCGCCCGCGAATCGGGCAGCGTCGTCTACACCCTCGACTACCGGCTGGCTCCGGAACATCCGTTCCCGGCCGGGCTCGAGGACGCGGTCGCCGCGTACATCGAGCTGAACACCGAACATGGTTACGAGACAGAACAACTCGCCATCGCGGGCGATTCGGCTGGCGGCGGCCTGACCGTTGCCACCGCACGCCGCCTGATCGACCGGCACGGCGTGACCCCTGCGGCGTTGGCGCTGATCTCCCCGTGGGTCGATCCCGGCAGGCGCGACACGTCCCGGGACCGGGATCTCGTCGTCAACACGGCGTGGTCGTTCGACGCCGCCGAGAAGTACCTGGGCAACGGCGACGCGCGGGACCCGGGTTACGCACCGTTGCAGGGAAATCTGGCGGGACTGCCGCCGACGTTGATCCACGTCGGGGTGGACGAGGTGCTCTACCCGCAGATCATGGAGTTCGTCGACAAGCTGAACGAGTCGAACGTGGACGTCACGCTCACCGAATACGCCCGGCTGTGGCATGTCGCCCACCTGCAGGCGTCCCTGGTCCGCGAGGCCGCGGACGCGGTCGCGGAACTCGGGGCGTTCCTGGGTTCACAGATGAGCGTCCAGCCACACCCGCGCCACGTCGGCTGAATCGGCACCACCGCGGACCTGGCCGATCATGTCGGCCAGGTCCGCGGTCGTCAGTTCACCCGCCACGACGTTCAGCGCCTTCAGCTGGGCTTCGCTCAGGGTCCCGATCCGGAACAGCGGCACCACGTTCTGCGCGGTGAACACGTGTTCGTCGTCGGACAGCAGCACCAGATCCGCGTCCGCGACGTCGGGCGACGCCGTCGTCACCCCGCCCACCACCGATCCGCCCGCCGGTGCCGGGACGGCGAGTTCACCGACCGCGGCGGCGTCGTCGGCCACCCTCCGCGTCTGCGCGAACGTGCAACCGGTGAGGCCTGCGAGAGCGTCGGCCTCGAAGGCCGGGGCGAGGACGGCGGTGCTCCTTCCGCACGAGGGAACGAGTTCGTCGAGGGTGGTGAGACCGAGCTGTTCGGATGCCTGCGGAGTCACCGCCAGCGCCGACCTGTCCTCGGCGGCGGCGAAGTCGGAGATCGAAAGTCCCTGTGGCAGAGCTCTGCTCAGCGCCTCGAATACGTCGTCCTGCTCGGTTTCCGTCGACTCGGGGTCGTAATAGCGCAGCAGCCGGCCGGTGAACTCCGGCACCAGCGTGACGCTGCCGGCATCGAGTTGCCCGAGATAGGCGGTCCGGTCACCGAGGCCGCCGTCGGTGGTGACCTGAGCGCCCGTCGAACGCAGGGCACCCGCATAGATTTCGGCCAGGATGCGGCTCTCCGCTCCGTCGCCGGCACCCACCACGATCTCGCCCGGCCCCTGCCCCGCGGAACCGTCGAGGGTTCTGTCGCCACCTGCGCATCCCGACGCCAGCCCCGCAGCGAGAACCAGCGCGGACGCGGCGGTCAGTGCGCGGGACCACGCCGCCGGGCGGTGCCTGCGGCGGGCCGATTGGTCTGTGCGTGTGTGTGCCACGTCGCGCCTTTCGTTCACCTCGAGCCGGCCGAAAACCGTGCTCTGTCCGCCCCTATCGTTACACTGGCCAACCGATGGCGCGGACACGCGTCCACCGGCTTTCGGTCGGCAGGTCCGGCGCCGGTGACAACGGGAAGGACGCTCATGCGCACCTCACGAATTCTGTCGGGCTTCACCCGCCGCTCCGTGGGCGGTCTCGCTCTCGCGACGGTCGCCGTCGTGTCGCTCGCGGCGTGCGGTGGCGGCGGATCCGACCCCCTGTCCGGTGGCGGCGAGGGCTCCGGTGACGACCCGAACGCGATCATCGTGGGATCGGCGAACTTCCCCGAATCGGAGACGGTCGCGAACATCTACACCGAGGTGCTCCGCGCCAACGGGTTCGACGTGACGACGAAGTTCAACATCGGCTCCCGCGAGGCGTACATTCCCGCGCTGAAGGACGGGTCGATCGACGTGATCCCCGATTACACGGGCAACCTCCTGCAGTATCTCGACCCGGCTTCCACCGCCACCAGCGCAGCCGACGTCGACGCGGCGCTGCCCGCCGCGCTGGGCTCGGAACTGACGATCACGACCCCGGCCCCCGCGGAGGACAAGGACGCCGTCGTCGTCACGAAGGAAACGGCGGAGCGCTGGAACCTCACCTCGATCGCGGATCTGGCGGCGCACTCGAACGAGGTGAAGTTCGGCGCACCGGCCGAATTCCAGGAACGCCCCGGTGGCCTGCCCGGCCTGAAGGCCAAGTACGGCCTCGACATCACGCCCGACAACTTCGTGCCGATCGCCGACGGCGGCGGTCCGGCCACGGTGGACGCTCTCGCGTCGGGACAGATCACGGCCGCCGACATCTTCACCACGTCTCCGGCGATCGCAGAGAACGGTTTCGTGGTGCTCGCGGACCCGCTGAACAACTTCGCGGCGCAGAATGTCGTCCCGGTGGTGCGCACCACCAAGTCCTCCGACAAGCTGACCCGCGCCCTCGACGCTCTGTCCGCGAAGCTGACCACCGAAGAGCTTGTCGCGCTCAACAATTCCGTCTCGGGTGATGCCAAGACCGAACCGACCGCGGCCGCGAAGCAGTGGGTGACGGACCAGGGGCTCGACAAGCCGGTCTCGTGAGGAGCCTGACGTGATCACGTTCTCGGGAGTCACCAAGCAGTACCCGGACGGCACGACGGCGGTGGACGGCCTCGACCTGCAGATCGAGGCCGAATCGTTCACGGTCTTCGTGGGGCCGTCCGGTTGTGGGAAGACCACGTCGATGCGGATGATCAACCGGATGATCACCCCGACCGCGGGCACGATCACGGTCGACGGCCGCAACATAGCCCGGACCGACGCGGTGAAGCTTCGCCTCGGCATCGGGTACGTCATCCAGAGCGCAGGGCTGCTGCCGCACCGCACGGTGGTCGACAACGTCGCGACCGTGCCGGTGCTGCGCGGCGACTCGAGGCGCAACGCCCGCAAGGCCGCGCTGGCGGTGCTCGAACGCGTCGGACTCGACCCGGCGCTGGCGTCCCGCTATCCCGGTCAGCTCTCCGGCGGCCAGCAACAGCGCGTCGGGGTCGCCCGAGCGCTGGCCGCCGATCCGCCGATCCTGCTGATGGACGAACCGTTCAGCGCCGTCGATCCCGTTGTCCGCGAAGATCTGCAGGCCGAGATGCAGCGGTTGCAGGCCGAGATGCGCAAGACGATCGTGTTCGTCACCCACGACATCGACGAGGCCGTCAAACTCGGCGACCGGGTGGCGGTCTTCGGTCCGGGCGGCCGGTTGCAGCAGTACGACGCACCCGACACGGTGCTGTCGGCGCCCGCCACCGATTTCGTCGCCTCGTTCGTGGGTCGCGACCGCGGGTACCGTGGGCTGTCGTTCCGGACGGCGGATCAGGTTCCGCTGCACACCCTGCGGACGGCGACCGAGGACGAATTGCCCGGGCTGCGCCTCGAACAGGGTGAATGGGTCCTCGTCGTCACCGACGCGGGCGTGCCGCGGGGGTGGATCGACGTCACCGGCGTCGAGGGCGCGCGGGCCGGCCGGCCCGTCTCCGAGTGCACTGCGGCGGGCGGATCGCTCTTCACTCCCGGCGCCGACCTGCGGCAGGCGCTGGACGCGGCGATCTCCTCGCCGTCCGGCATCGGGGTGGCCGTCGACGCGAACGGTGCGGTCTCGGGCGGCGTCCTCGGCTCCGAGGTGATCGCGAAGCTGGCCGAGCAGCGGGCAGCCGAGGACCGCGCGCGGGGTGAGCACTACTTCACTGCCCAGCAGGCGACCCCGGACGGGCCGTGATCCCGTGCGCTGGCTCATCGACAACTTCTCGGTCGTCGTCGACCTGACGAAGACCCATCTCTATCTCGCGCTGGTTCCGCTGCTGATCGGGCTGCTCATCGCGGTCCCGGTGGGGACGGCCATCCGGGGTGCATCCTGGCTGCGGAAGATCACGCTGATCGTGGCGGGCATCGCGTTCACGATCCCGTCGCTGGCGCTGTTCGTGACGATCCCCTCCGTCTTCGGACTGCAGATCCTGGACCCGCTCAATGTGGTGATCGCGCTGACGATCTACTCCACCGCACTGCTCATCCGCGCCGTGCCGGAGGCTCTCGACTCCGTTCCCGCGGATGTCGTCGACTCCGCCACCGCGATGGGTTTCACGCGCCTCCGCCGGGCCCTGACCGTCGAATTGCCACTCGCACTGCCCGTTCTCATCGCGAACGTCCGGGTGGTGGCGGTGACCAACATCTCGCTGGTGTCGGTGGGTTCGCTGATCGGGATCGGCGGCCTCGGCACCCTGTTCACGCAGGGCTACCAGCGGGACTACCCCGACCAGATCCTGGCGGGAATCATCTCGATCGTCGTGCTGGCCCTCGCATTCGACCTGCTGCTGTTCCTCGTCGGCCGGGCACTGACGCCGTGGACCCGGCAGCAGAAGGTCCGGCGCGCACCGCTGGTCGCGGGACAATCGACGGCCCCGGCGCCGGAGGAGGCTTCGTGAACATTTTCGGCGGCGCCTGGGAGTACATCGTCGACCCGGGCAACTGGTCGGGCAGCACCGGAATCGGCGCCCGCATCCTCGAACACCTCTGGTACAGCTTTCTGGCGGTCGCGCTGTCCGCGGTGGTGGCGGTGCCGATCGGCCTGATCATCGGGCATCTGCGCAAGGGTGACGTGGTCGTCGTCGGTCTCGTCAACGCGCTGCGGTCGCTGCCGACGCTGGGCCTGCTGACGTTCCTGGTGCTCCTGCTCGGGCTGGGTCTGATCCCACCGATCCTGGCCCTGGTGATTCTCGGGATCCCGCCGGTCCTCGCGGGCACGTATGCGGGTGTCGCGAACGTCGACCGGACGGTCGTGGACGCCGCCCGCGCGATGGGGATGACCGAATGGCAGGTCCTCACGCGGGTCGAGGCCCCGAATGCGCTGCCGCTCATGCTCGGCGGACTGCGCAATGCAACCCTGCAGATCATCGCCACCGCAACGGTCGCCGCGTACGTCAACCTCGGCGGCCTGGGCCGCTACATCTTCGACGGACTGGCGCTGCGCCAATACGACCGGGTGCTCGTCGGCGCGCTGCTGGTGACGATTCTGGCTCTCGTCGTGGACGGCTTGCTCGCGCTGGCGGTGTGGGCGTCCGTTCCGGGCACCGGCCGCCTGCGGCGGAACCCGAGCGCCGGGCAGATCGCGGAGCGCGCGTCGTAAAGAGTTCCCCCACAACGGCGAACACCCCGACACCGGAACCGTGGGTGCGGGTTCCGGATCGGGGTGTTCGGCGGATTCTCGCTAGTCGGTGACGCCTTCTGCGCGAGCAGCGGCGGCGACTGCCTCCGCGACAGCGGGGGCGACGCGAGGATCGAGCGGGCTGGGAACGATCTTGTCTACAGCCAGCTCGTCACCGACGACCGAGAGAATTGCCTCGGCGGCGGCGAGCTTCATGCCTTCGGTGATGCGGCGGGCGCCGGCGTCGAGCGCACCCTTGAACACACCGGGGAAGGCGAGCACATTGTTGATCTGGTTCGGGAAGTCCGAGCGCCCGGTGGCGACGATCGCCGCGTGCTTGCGGGCGACGTCGGGGTGGATCTCCGGGTCCGGGTTCGACAGCGCGAACACGATGGAGTTCTCCGCCATCGTCGCGATGAGCTCCTCCGGGACCGTGCCCGCGGACACGCCGAGGAACACGTCTGCACCGTCGAGTGCTTCGACGACACCGCCGCGGCGGGCGGCCGGGTTGGTGCGGGCGGCCAGGTCGACCTTGATCTCGTTGAGGTCGGTGCGGTCGGCCGAGACGATGCCCTTCGAGTCCAGCACCGTCACGTCCGCGATCCCCGCGGCGAGCAGGATGTTCGCGCAGGCGACGCCGGCGGCGCCGGCACCGGAGATGACGACCCGCAGGTCGTGGAGGTCGCGGTCCTGGACCTTGACCGCGCCCTTGAGGGCGGCGAGGACGACGATGGCGGTGCCGTGCTGGTCGTCGTGCATGACCGGGCAGTCGAGGGCCTCGATGACGCGCTTTTCGATCTCGAAGCAGCGGGGTGCGGAGATGTCTTCGAGGTTGACGGCTCCGAAGCTCGGGCGCAGCCGGATCAGGGTCTCGACGATCTCGTCGGGGTCCTTGGTGTCGAGGACCAGCGGGATCGAGTTCAGGCCGGCGAAGTTCTTGAACAGGGCCGACTTGCCTTCCATCACGGGGAGGGAGGCGCGGGGGCCGATGTCACCGAGGCCGAGGACCGCGGAGCCGTCGGAGACGACGACCACGAGGCGGTTGGTCCAGGTGTAGCGGTCGGCGAGGGTCTCGTCGGCGGCGATCGCGCGGGACACCTGCGCGACACCGGGCGTGTAGGCGATGGACAGGGCGCGCTGCGAATCGAGGGGAGCGGTGGTCTCGACCGAGAGCTTTCCCCCGATGTGGCCGGCGAAGATCTCCTCGTCGGTCAGTTCGACCTTCTGCGGTGTGGTGGGTTCGGACACGATGGACACGATGACACTCCTGATAAGTCCAGGCTCACTCGGGGCCGGGTTACTGGGAAGTAACCGTAGGGATCGGCGCTGATCCTCACAGTTACTCCACGAACGACAACTGGGGTGAAGCTTCCGGGGTGCGCGATCACGATGGCCGCAGAACGTCCGAAGCGTCATGGCACTGGGCGGGTGAGCCCCTGGCAACGCTGCCATAAAACCCCCGCCGAAGGGCGGTGGCGCCGACGTCGGAGTGGTGCTAAGTCTGGCACGAATATCGATGCACAATCAAATTGCCACGACAGTCAGATGTCTCACGTTTTCGGGCCTCTACCTGTGAGAACAAGTTACCGGCGGGTCACTGTGAGAGCCGGTTTCACCTATCGGGACGTTCGTTGCTCAACCCCACCACTGGGTGGCCAGCAGAAGTGCCGCCGCAGCGAGGACGGCCACGGACGCGACCACGGCGGCGAGTCCGTCGCGGCGGTCCGCAAACCGCTGCGCCACGATCACGAACACGGACGCGACCACGTGCGCGGTGATCGAGACCGCCCCGGGGCCCGGGAAGCCCCGGCCGCCGCCGACGTAGGCGGAGCCGATCACGACGAGGCAGAGGATCACCACACCGGCGGCGACGGCCCCGCTGAGGGCGCGCAGCGCGCGGACTGGAAGCGGACTGCGCCGCGGTTCGGTGGCCGCCACCGTCCTCGGGAGGGCGGGACCGTAGGGGCCGTATCGCTCGGACTCGTGCGTGTTCATGCCGAGACCACCTGCACCCCTGATGCTTTCGATACGAGGGTGTCGAACTCGTCGGCAGCCGTCGTGAACTCGCCGAGCCGGATGGCCTTGTTCGTCCCGTGGTAGTCGGAGGAGCCGGTGACGACCAAGCCGCGCTCGTCGGCGAGGGCCTGCAGCACCCGCGCGTCTTCCGGCGAATGGTCGGGGTGATGCACCTCGAGCCCGTGCAGACCGGCTCCCGCCAGGTCACGGACGTGATCGAGCGACAGCAGCCGCCCCCTCGTGCGGGCCCGTCCGTGGGCGAGGACGCTCACTCCCCCGGCCTCCGCCACCAGTTGCACGGCCTCGTCGAGCGGGGTGTCCGATTTGTCGACGAAGTACCGGCCGCGCGGGGCCAGCAGATCCACGAACGCCTCACCGACGCTGCCGACCACGCCTGCGCGCATGAGGGCCCTCGCCAGGTGCGGGCGCCCGGCCGCCGGTCCCGCTTCCGCGAGCACCTCGTCGGCGTCGATGGGGAGGCCGTCCTCCATCATCAGCTCCGCCATGGCGCGGATCCGGACGATGCGCTCGTTCCGGAGGCGTTCCCGTTCCCGTGCGAACGCCGCGTGCGCGGGATCGAACAGGTAGGCGAGAAGGTGCACGGCGACCGGGCGTCCGTCCTCCCCCCGCCCCTCGCAGGACATCTCGATGCCCCGCACCAGAGCGAGCCCCGCAGGCAGCGCCGCGACCGCTTCGGCCCACCCTGCGGTGGTGTCGTGATCGGTGATCGCCACGATGTCGAGTCCCGCCGCGCCCGCGGCGCGCACCAGTTCCGCCGGGCTGTCGGTTCCGTCGGAGGCCGTCGAATGGGTGTGGAGATCGATGAGCACCAGACCAGTCTGTCAGGTGTCGCCGCACCGGGTCCGAGCGTGCGGCCCGGAAGCCTGGCGTGTCGTGCGACGCCGCCCGGCCCGGACCCGGTGCTGACGTACGATTCACCGGCAGCGTTTCCGACTCGACGGTGAAGGAGGGCCCCCGTGCCGTCTGTGCCCTCGCTCCCCCGGCGCGGCAGCGACAAGGATCAGCGCGACGGCGACAAGGACCCGGGTTCGAGGATCCGCATCCCGACCGCGCGGGCCATCGTGGACTGCGGGGTGTACGTCGACGGCACGAGGCTTCCCGGCAAGTACACGCACCAGGCGGCGATGGCCGAGGTCCGCAAGCAGGGTCAGGGGTTCGTGTGGGTCGGGCTGCTGGCTCCCGACGAGGGGCAGATGGAGAGCGTGGCCGAGACGTTCGGGTTGCACGAGTTGATGGTCGAGGACGCCGTCCACGCCCACCAGCGGCCGAAGCTCGAACGCTACGACGACGTTCTGTTCCTGGTGCTGCGGACGGTCAACTACGTGCCGCACGAGTCGGTGGCCACTGCCAGCGAGATCGTCGAGACAGGCGAGATCATGGTGTTCGTGGGCGCGAACTTCGTCATCACCGTGCGGCACGGTGACCATTCCCCGCTGTCGAACGTCCGGCACGCGCTGGAGGCGAACCGGGAGCGGCTCGCCCTCGGCCCGTACGCGGTGCTGCACGCGGTCGCGGACCACGTGGTGGACACGTACCTCGAGGTCACCCAGGCCATCGAGGAGGACGTCGACAGCATGGAGGAGGCGGTGTTCAGTCCGCGCAGCAGCGTCGCGGTCGAACACATCTACCTGCTCAAGCGGGAGATCGTCGAACTCCGCAAGTCGGTGAACCCGCTGTCCAACCCGTTGCTCCGGCTGACGCGGTCACCGGGCAATCCGGTGCCGAAGGAGATCCGCCGCTACTTCCGCGACGTCCTCGACCACCACACCACCGTCGCCGAGCGGATCGCCGAATACGACGAGGTGCTCAGCTCACTCGTCGATGCCGCGCTTGCGAAGGTCGCCGTGCAGCAGAACACCGACATGCGCAAGATCTCGGCGTGGGTGGCCATCGCGGCCGTGCCGACGATGATCGCGGGCATCTACGGCATGAACTTCGACAACATGCCCGAACTCCACTGGCAGTACGGCTATCACGGCGTGGTGTTCGTGATCGCGTCGGTGGCGGTGGGCCTGTTCGTCACGTTCCGCCGGAACAACTGGCTCTAGAGCGACGCGGCGCCGCGGTGCGGATCGCGCACGTCGATGCCCGCCTCCGCCCACGCCTCACGCAGGGCGCCGGCGCCACGCAACCGGACCCACGCCGCCTCGGTGCCGGTGAGCGGCACGACCGAGAGGAACCGCACGGCCTCCGCGGGTTCGGGCAGCGGCAGGTCCGGGATCGTCGACTCACCGAGCAGCACTGCGGTGAACGGTGCGTCCTTCCACAGCGGCTCCCCCAGGTCGAGCAGCGCATCCTCGACGAGGACGACACCTTCCACCGACGGCGCCGCCGCCAGCACCGCGAGGGTGCGCGCGACTCCCGACGCCACCCCGGCGCCGCCGCGCAGGGTGAGGATCAGTTCGGCGCGGGGGCCGCGGAGGGCGTCGGCCACCAGTTCGCCGGGGTCGCTCATCGGGTGCCGCGAGCACCCCAGGGTCACGTAGCGGACCAGATCCTCGTCGTCGGGTGCGAACCGCAGCACGTCCAGCGGTTCGACGCCCAGGAACGTCACCGACGCCGCAGTCGGTTCCGGTCCCCCGATCTGCCCCAGCAGGTGCGCGCGAACGGAGGCCACAACGCTGTCAGTCACCCCGTCATCAAACCACCGAACCCGCTCACCCGTCCTCCGGCCTCCCGAGCCGGTAGCGTCGGAGCATGGTCTCGGTACTCGCAGTGTCCGACGAGACGATCGAGTCGTTGTGGAGTTCGCAGGTGCGCGCCATGGACGTCGACCTGATCCTCGGTGCGGGCGACCTCCCGTTCGACTACCTGGAATACCTGATCGACGCCCTCGACGCGCCGTGCGTCTTCGTGCCGGGCAACCACGACGCCGACCTGTCCGGCTACTCCGCGGGACGGGTCGGGTGGATGCGGGCGGGACTGCCCTCGGCGTGGCCGGGACCATGCGGCGCGGTCAACGCGGACGGCCGGATCGTACGGATCGCAGGCCTGCGCATCGCAGGACTCGGCGGTTCCATCCGCTACAACGACGGCCCCAATCAGTGGACCGAGCGGCAGCAGCGGCGGCGGGCGCGCAACCTGGCGCTGACCAGCGCGTGGCACGCGCGCCGCTCCGGAGTATCCGGCGTCGACGTGCTGCTCACGCACAGCCCGCCGCGGGGAGTCGGCGATCAGGAGGATCCGCCGCACCGGGGTTTCGAATGCTTCGAGAACCTGGCGGGCAGGTTGCAGGCCCGGGTCATGATCCACGGGCACGTGCACCCGTACGGCCGGGCGGCCGAGGACCGCACGCTCGGCGCGACGACCGTCATCAACACGGTGGGATTCACCCTGATGGAGTTGTCGCCCGGCGCCGAACCGAGCATCGTAAGGCGCCGGCATGGCACGTGACACCGGATTCCCCGCCGCCGACGCGGAGAACGACTTCACCCGCCAGCGTCGCCGCGCCGAATTGTCGCGGCTGGTCAGCTGGCTGCGCCGCGAACCGGACGACGTCAACGAGATCCTGCCGTTCGACGAGGTGGTCGCGGCCGTCGGCCGGGTCGGGGAACGGTCGCTCGGACTGCAGGTGATCCCCGTCAACTCCATCGTCGGCAGCGTCGACCGCACACGCGACTTCGACCGGTTCTTCCGGCCCACGTCCACCCGGGTGCGCGAGCGCTGGCAGCGGCTGGCCGCCGCGCAGCGCCGGGGCGAGTCGGTGCCCCCGATCCAGGTGTACCGGATCGGGTCGATGCACTTCGTCAGCGACGGACACCACCGCGTCTCCATCGCCTACGCGATGCACTGGAGCACGATCGACGCCTACGTCACCGAGATCCAGACGAAGATCTCCCCGGACGGGATCGCGCAGCGCGGCGACCTCGTGATCAAGGACCACCGCCGCCTGTTCCTCACGCGGGTCCCGTTGAGCGGGCCGCAGCGGGCGGCCGTGGTCGTCACCGATCCGTGGGAGTACGCCGAGATCAGCCAGAGCGTCGAGGCCTGGGGGTTCCGGCTCATGCAGGAGGTCGGCGAATTCCTCAGCCGGGAGACCGTAGCCCGGCGCTGGTTCGGTGAGGAGTACCTGCCGGTGGTCCGGATGCTGCGGGCGGCCGAGATGCTGCCCGATCACACCGACGCCGAGGCCTACCTGTGGGTGGCGCGCGAGAGGTATCGCCTTGTGCGACAGCATGTCTGGAACGACGAGATCATCGCCGAGCTCAGTCACCTCGCACCGCGAAGGCACAAACCCGCTAGCTCATCAACTACCCGGTCCTGAAGGACGCGGGTTTGCTGCTCACGTTCTCACTGGCTGTGAGAGGGGTGGCTGCCTTAGGCACGGTTGATTGGGCGGCCCGATAATTGCTGTGTCCGAGTGCGGCAATGTTGGCGGCGGCGTTATGGTCGGCGTGGCCGGCCCATCCGCAGCCGCGGCACCGGAACAGTGCTTGACTGTGCCTGTTCGCGGTGTCGCAGTGCCCGCAGAGGTGGCACGTCTTACTGGTATTGCGCGGGTTGATCACCTGCACCGGC
>NZ_WXYH01000275.1:0-839 GCF_009872365.1 Rhodococcus sp. T7 | reverse complement strand
GTGAGCTGTCGCTCACCGGGGTTCTGTGTGTGGCAGATGTAGGATTCGAACCTACGTAGGCATAAGCCGACGGATTTACAGTCCGCTCCCATTGGCCGCTCGGGCAATCTGCCGGGGTTGCACGAGGAGCGCGAAATCTGTGGGAAATCGCTCTCCGCTGCGGGAAGAAGAATACAACGAACGGCCCCCCGTTTTGCAAACCGGGTGGATACGGGCGGTTGCGAACCGATAGCGTCGAATCTGCTCGCCGGTATTCGGCGGGCCCCCGGCCGGGTCGCGGCGGGGAGAACCAGACGAAACCGGGAGTGTGAAGTGGCTGATTCGTCCTTCGATGTGGTGAGCAAGGTCGAGCGTCAAGAGGTGGACAACGCCCTGCATCAGGCCGGCAAGGAACTGTCGACCCGGTTCGACTTCCGGAACACGGGAGCATCGATCGAATGGTCCGGCGAGGAAACCATCACCCTGACGGCCGACACCGAGGAGCGACTTCTCGCCGCCCTGGACGTCTTCAAGGAGAAGCTGATCCGTCGTGACATCTCCCTGAAGGCGTTCGACGCGGGCGAGCCGGCGCAGTCCGGAAAGATCTACAAGCTGTCGGGCAGCCTCGTCCAGGGCATCACCACGGAGAACGCCAAGAAGATCACCAAGAAGATCCGCGACGAGGGCCCCAAGGGCGTCAAGGCGCAGATCCAGGGTGACGAGCTGCGCGTGAGCAGCAAGAAGCGTGACGACCTGCAGGCCGTCATCTCCCTGCTGAAGGGTGAGGACTTCGGGATCGCGCTGCAGTTCGTGAACTACCGGTAGGCGCTCCGCGCTCGTGCGCCTTTCTGGTTGCTGGA
>NZ_WXYH01000274.1:0-849 GCF_009872365.1 Rhodococcus sp. T7 | reverse complement strand
GACCTGCGTGAACAGGTCCTGACAGGCGGTGTGGTTGTCCTTGCGGAACCGGGAGATCGTCACGTGGTCGGGGGCGTCGCCGGCGCAGATCACCCGGAACGCCACGTCCTCGGTGCAGGCCCGCTCGATCTGCCGGGACGACCGCATCCCCCGTGACCACGCCCAGATCAGCAGGGTCACCAGCATGTCCGGGTCGTACCCGGCCCGGCCCGCACCGCCGGTGCGGCGGGACGCGTGGAACGCCGACGTGTCGAGATGGGTGTCGACGATCTCGATCACCGTCCACACCGGATGCGTGTCCGGTAACCACTCCCGCATGTCCGGCGGCAACAGGAACTGCTGATCACGATGCACTGGTCGATATCCCTTGGCCACCAACACATTATCCAAGAAATCCCAGGCCAGGACGCTGTGACACGCTGATCAGCCGCCGGGATTTTGCAACAGCCCCCGGGCGGTTAACAAGTACTCACGGGAGCTACTTGAGCTCAGCGAGGACGGTGCCCTGGGTGATGGCGGAGCCGGGTTCGACGGCGAGGCCGGTGACGGTGCCGGCCTTGTGGGCGTTGACGGGGTTTTCCATCTTCATGGCCTCGAGGACGGCGATGAGGTCGCCCTCTTCGACTTGCTGGCCTTCTTCGACGGCGACCTTGACGACGGTGCCCTGCATGGGGGCGGTGACGGCGTCACCGGAGGCGGCGCCGCCGTGGGCGCCGCCGCGGGTGCGGGCCTTGGGCTTCTTCCGTGTGGCGCCGGCGGGGGCGCCGCCGGCGCCGAGGGTGAACTGGCCGGGCAGCGACACCTCGACGCGGCGGCCGCCGACCTCGACGACGACGTTCTGCCGGGGCA
>NZ_WXYH01000273.1:0-849 GCF_009872365.1 Rhodococcus sp. T7 | reverse complement strand
GACGGTCGACGACGCCGGTCACTGGATTGTCGATCAACGACCCGAGCTGGTGCTCGACCGACTACGGGCGTTCCTGCGAGAAACCTGAGTATGAACTCGAGATCCCGAGTTCAATCACCACCGCTACTGCGGCCGCGCCGGATGCCGTACAACTGGACGTTGCCGCCCTGCTGAAGGCGGTGGCCGAGTCACCGCAGGCGCGGGATGCGCTGATGCAGTCGCTCGCCGCCCTCGGGCAGCCCACCGCCAGCGGCAGTCACACCGGCGCCGACGCATCCGTGCCCACCCACCAGGCCATGGATGACACCAGCACGATCGGATCCGGCCGGACGGCCCGGTCGGCGAGGACGGCCGACCGGTGAGCCCGGTGTCGCGGTCCCCGCAGGCGGTGCGGGCGAGTATCACCGACCGCCTCAACCGGTACGCCACCGTGCACGGCCGGAACATTGCTGTGGTGCGGCGCCGATTCGTCATCGCCCGCTTCCTGACCCGCGATGCCGGTCCGCCCGCGAATTTAGATTCTCAGTGGGACAATCGAATACAAGATCTTGTCCGCTGACCAACTGTTTTTCGACTGGCGTGCTATGGCGGAACCGGACGTCGGCGTACACCTGCTCGTGCTGGTTTTTCGCGAGTGAGGATGTCGAGTGGTCAGCTGGTGTGGGGGATGTGGTCCCAGCCCTCGACGGATTCGGGGGTGCGGGGTGCGGGTCCGGTGTAGATGGCGGCGGGGCGGACGAGTTTGCCGAGACGCTTCTGCTCGAGGATGTGAGCGCACCAGCCTGCGGTGCGGCCACACGTGAACATCGCGGGCATCATGTGCGCCGGGACCTCGGCGAAGTCGAGGAT
>NZ_WXYH01000272.1:0-856 GCF_009872365.1 Rhodococcus sp. T7 | reverse complement strand
ATATCAGCTGACCGAGGCAGGCCAGTCACTGATGCCGGTCCTCGACGAACTGGCGGACTGGGCGAGGACGCACCTCACGCTGCAATGACGCGACCGCTCAGGCATGGTGGAGCGCGCGGGGCGTGATCCGCCGCAAGCGTGCCCGGGTGCTGGACGGCTGCTGTTGTTTCTCGCCCTCGTCTTTTTGTTTCTCGTCCTCGTCTTTTCCGTTGTCCGGTTCGGCGTCGACGGTGGATTCCGCCGGGTGGGCGTGCCCGCGATGACCGATTCTCTTCACCCCTGCGACCAGGTGCCCGCCGCCGGATACGACGTTCGCGCGGCGCGAGCGGAGGCGGTCGCGGAACGAAGCGATGTGCTCGCTGGTGGCCTCGGCTTCGGCCTTGGCCGCCGTGACGTCGAGCAGTTCGTCCCGAACCGAGTCACCGAGCTCCGTGATGTCCGGAGACGAAGCGAGGAGTTCGGAGCCCTGGGTGAGCAGCTCCTGTGGCCCACTGGGGGATCGTCCGCCCGCCCCGGCGAGTTTCACGGCCATCTTCAACTGGTGTGTGCGCCCGAGCAGGTATCCCGCGCCAACCGCGGCCCCCAACTCGACTTTGGTTTTAGTTTTCATGATTTTCATGATCGAACCTACTTGCTGTGTGTCGTCGCCACGCGCTGCGTCGACGGCGTCGGCAGCAATAGGGCGCGTCGGTGCGCGCGGGGTGTATATACCGTGACTACCCCGGTTTCCCGGCACTCAACCGCCGGCACCGGCGCTGTGAAGGGGCGGCACGATTCTCCTGAGCGCACCTGACGGAAACGGACCGCGGTTGCCCCTCAGCTCGTGTTGCTCCGGAATTGGTGGGCGGTGAGCAGC
>NZ_WXYH01000271.1:0-862 GCF_009872365.1 Rhodococcus sp. T7 | reverse complement strand
AGGCCTTCGCGTTCGAAGATGTCCAGGTTCGCCAGCGCCACCGCCGCGGAGACGGGGTGCCCGCCGAAGGTGTAGCCGTGCGCGAACATCGACGTCCCGTCCGCGAACGGTGCGAACAACCGGTCCGAGGCGATCATCGCCCCGATCGGCGAGTACCCTGACGTCAGGCCCTTGGCGCAGGTGATGATGTCGGGGACGTATCCGAAGTCCTCGCACGCGAACATCGACCCGATCCGCCCGAACGCGCAGATCACCTCGTCCGAGACGAGCAGCACGTCGTAGTCGTCGCAGATCTGCCGGACCCGTTCGAAGTAGCCGGGCGGCGGCGGGAAGCAGCCGCCGGCGTTCTGCACCGGTTCGAGGAAGACGGCGGCGACGGTGTCGGGGCCCTCGAATTCGATGGCCTCGGCGATCCGGTCGGCGGCCCAGATCCCGAACGCCTTCGGATCGGCGCCGAGGGGTTCGGGGGCGCGGTAGATGTTGGTGTTGGGGACCCGGAACGCGCCGGGGGTGAGCGGTTCGAACGGGGCCTTCAGGGCGGGGATGCCGGTGATCGCCAAGGCTCCTTGGGGGGTGCCGTGGTAGGCGATGGAGCGGGAGATGACCTTGTGTTTGCCGGGTTTGCCGACCCGTTTGAAGTATTGTTTGGCCAGTTTCCAGGCGCTTTCGACGGCCTCGCCGCCGCCGGTGGTGAAGAACACCCGGTTCAGATCGCCCGGGGCGTAGCCGGCGAGGCGTTCGGCGAGTTCGATGGCCGGTTCGGTGGCGTAGGACCAGAGTGGGAAGAACGCGAGTTGTTCGGCCTGTTTGGCGGCGGCCTCGGCGAGCTCTAGGCGGCCGTGCCCGGCCTGGACGACGAACA
>NZ_WXYH01000270.1:0-869 GCF_009872365.1 Rhodococcus sp. T7 | reverse complement strand
GAAGGCGTCATGGGCCTGACCGGACCCGTGACCTGGTTCATTCTCGGCTCTTTGATCATCGCTCTCATCGTGTTGATTACCGCCGGTATCAAGTGGGGCGCCATCACCGGTGGCGTCCTCCTACTCACCGTGCTCCCGGTGATCAGCAAACGTCAAGGCCTCACCGGATACGAAAGGTCCCTCATGGCAATCCAATTCTTCAGTGCCTTTCGACGTAAAGAGCACATCTACCGCGGTGGTCTGTTCTCCGAAATGCCCGGCGGGAAGGCACACCTGCCCGGTGTGCTGGCCCCCACGAAAATGTATGAGGGCGAAGACAGCGCCGGCTACCGGTTCGGCATGATCCACATGCCCAAGAAGAATCAGTACACCGTCGTGCTGCGGGCCTGGCCCCAGGGCGATGAGGCCGTGGACCGGGTACTGGTCAACCAGTGGGTCGGCGAGTGGGGAGTCGTCCTCGCATCCGCCGGACTGACCAGCGACATCGAGGCGATCGTCCCGGTCCTCGACACCGTCCCCGAGACCGGCAACGCCCTCCTCAACCAGGCGAGGTTGATCACCGCCCCGCATGCCCCCGCGCTGGCGAAGGCAGTCGTGTACGAAGGCGCCACCGAGTTCCACCGCGACGAAGTTCAACTCGCCGCGCGGGTGGCGATCACCTTCGCTGCCACAACCGATGAACGGAAGAAGGACCCGGGCGTGCAAGCGGTCGAGATCGGTCGGCGGCTTCCCGGCATTCGCGCCGCGATCGAAGCGTCCGGGGTCGCGGTGCGGTCGATGAGCGCGGCCGAAATCACCGGTGTGGTGCGCCGCTCCTTCGACCCGGCATCCCAGCAGATCGTCGAACGGGCCGAAGCCAGAGGTGAAGA
>NZ_WXYH01000269.1:0-892 GCF_009872365.1 Rhodococcus sp. T7 | reverse complement strand
CGCTAGTTCCGGCCATGCTGATGCACCTCTTCGCTCGGCGACACTCCCGCAATCGAGCATAAGCACCGACCGGCCCGGTACGCGACTCGACCTGCACGAACACACCCCTCATGCACCGCAACGGCGCCGCGAGACGGGCCGAGCCTGCACGAGAGGGCCCTTGCTCGCCGCCCGTGCCTGCCGCAGGAGCCCGGCATCAGCGGCGCCTCCCCCACACGGTAAGTCCGACCGCCACTGCCACTGCCACTGCCCAACAGACTCGACGAACTCACGCAGCGCCAGCACCGCGAGCCCCGCGACCTCACGCAGAGCACGTCGGAGATTACAGCCGCGAACATTCCGGCTGACTGAAACACACGGGTGAGCCTGTCCTGCTCTCGCGGAGCACCGCGTCAGAAACGCCGCGTCGGATTCCGTCGCACAATCGAAGGAAAGGGGAAACGCAGCTTCTGCGGGAGGTGACCATGCGCCGGGAGGAACCGCCACCGGCACCGGTGGCCGCGCCGATCCGGTGGTGGCGGCTGCGCCCGTGGAACCGCAACCACCTGATGCGCGCCAGCGACCGCATCGAAGCCACCCTCCTGCTACTCACCGCCACCGTGGTTCTGCTGCTGATCCCCATTGCCGCCGCATTCGGCACCGCCACCCACACCCGCCTGGAGCAGCAAACCCACACGCTCCGCGCCAGCATGCGCCAGGTGCCCGCGGTCCTGCTCGAGGACACCTACCTCGCCCCCGACACCCCCGACTACGCGATTCGTTCCGCCGGCACCCAGAACACCGCCCGCGCCCGCTGGACCACACCCCACGGGGAGCGCACCGGAGCCGTCCCCACCGACACCCCCGGGAAGGCCGGGCAGACCGTCACCATCAGCGTCGACGCCGACGGCAA
>NZ_WXYH01000027.1:0-22273 GCF_009872365.1 Rhodococcus sp. T7 | reverse complement strand
TCAGTTCGAAGTCGAAGACGTCGAAGTTGGCGACGATACGCTCCGGCGTCACCGACTTGGGGATGACGACGTTCCCGGGTCCTGGCCAACGGACTCGCCCTGCTCGGCGTCAGCGCACCGGAGCAGATGTGAGCGCGCCCCCCGCCGGTCCCAAGCACGCCGAGCAAGTGCACGCGCCCGGTCTGCCCGAACGTCCCGCCGACGCGGCCGCATTCGCCGCACTCTCTCCCGAGGTGTGGCCCCGCAACGCCCGCCGCGCCGCGGACGGGGTGGTCAGCCTCGCGGGCATCCCGGTCACCGAACTGGCCGAGAAGTACGGCACCCCACTGTTCGTCGTCGACGAGGACGACTTCCGGTCCCGCTGCCGCGACATGGCCCGCGCCTTCGGGCCGACGGCCAAGGTGCACTACGCGTCGAAGGCGTTCCTGTGCGGCGAGATCGCCCGCTGGGTCGCCGACGAGGGCCTGTCCCTGGACGTCGCGTCGGGCGGCGAACTCGCGGTCGCGCTGCACGCCGGATTCCCGGCGGAGCGAATTGCCATGCACGGCAACAACAAGTCGGTCGCCGAGCTGACCGCCGCGGTGTCGGCCCGGGTCGGGCACATCGTGCTCGACTCCGCCACGGAGATCGACCGCCTCGACAAGGTGGCCGCCGAAGGCGGTGTGGTGCAAGACGTTCTGATTCGCGTGACCGTCGGAGTCGAGGCGCACACCCACGAGTTCATCTCCACCGCCCACGAGGATCAGAAGTTCGGGTTCTCGCTGGCCGGCGGAAAGGCGATCGACGCGGTCCGGCGGGTCTTCGCCGCCGACAACCTTCGCCTCGTCGGCCTCCACAGCCACATCGGCTCGCAGATCTTCGACGTCGACGGCTTCGAGTTGGCCGCGCACCGCGTGATCGGCCTCCTGCGGGACGTCGTCGCGGAATTCGGCGTCGAGAAGACCGCTCAGATCTCGATCATCGATCTCGGCGGCGGCATGGGCATCTCCTACGTCCCCTCCGACGACCCGCCGCCGGTTGACCAGCTCGCCGCCAAACTCGGCGACATAGTGCGCCACGAATCGGCGCTCGCCGGTCTGCCCGAGCCGACGCTGGCCGTCGAACCCGGCCGCGCGATCGCCGGACCCGGAACGGTCACGCTGTACGAGGTCGGCACCATCAAGGACGTCACCGTCGGCAGCAACCTCACCCGCCGGTACGTCAGCGTCGACGGCGGAATGAGCGACAACATCCGCACCGCGCTGTACCAGGCGGAGTACGAGGCCAAACTGGTCTCGCGGGTCAGCGACGCGGCGCCGGTGGTGTCCCGCGTCGTCGGCAAGCACTGCGAGTCCGGTGACATCGTGATCCGCGATACCTGGATGCCGGAGGACATCGACGCCGGCGATTTGCTCGCCGTCGCGGCCACCGGTGCATACTGCTATTCGATGTCGAGCAGGTACAACCTGCTCGCCCGCCCTGCCGTGGTGGCTGTGCGCGACGGACAGTCGCGCGTGATCCTCCGGAGGGAAACCGTGGAAGACCTGTTGAGCTTGGAGGTACAAGAGTGACGAGCGAATCGGCGCATCGCGCTATCGGTGTGGCCGTCCTCGGCCTCGGCAACGTCGGGAGCGAGGTCGTGCGCATCCTGCGGGAGCACAGCGAAGACCTCGAGGCTCGCGTCGGCGCCCCGCTGGAACTGCGTGGAGTGGCTGTCCGCCGCCCCGGCAAGGACCGCGGAATTCCCGAGGAGTTGCAGACCACCGACGCGGAGTCCCTCGTGGCCCGCGACGACGTCGACCTGGTCGTCGAGGTGATCGGGGGCATGGATCTGCCCCGCAAGCTGATTCTCTCGGCGCTGAACTCCGGCAAGTCCGTCGTCACCGCCAACAAGGCGCTCCTCGCCGATCACACCGGTGAACTGGCCGAGGCCGCGGAACTGCACAACGTCGACCTCTACTTCGAGGCCGCCGTTGCCGGTGCGATCCCCGTGATCCGCCCGCTCATCCAGTCGCTTGCCGGCGACCGGGTGAACAAGGTCGCCGGAATCGTGAACGGAACCACCAACTTCATCCTGTCGGCGATGGACGAGACCGGCGCAGACTACGCCGCGACCCTCGCCGAGGCGGGACGCCTGGGATACGCCGAGGCAGATCCGACCGCCGACGTGGAGGGCTACGACGCCGCGGCCAAGGCCGCCATCCTCGCGTCGATCGCGTTCCACACCCGGGTCACCGCCGCCGACGTGTACCGCGAGGGGATCTCCAAGATCACCGCGGCCGACCTGACGTCGGCCCGCGCCCTCGACTGCACGATCAAGCTGCTGTCCATCTGCGAGCGGATCACCACCCCCGAGGGCAAGGAGCGGATCTCCGCTCGGGTCTACCCGGCTCTCGTGCCGGTGGAGCACCCGCTGGCCGCGGTCAACGGTGCGTTCAACGCCGTCGTCGTCGAGGCGGAGAACGCCGGACGCCTGATGTTCTACGGTCAGGGCGCCGGCGGCGCCCCCACCGCGTCGGCCGTGATGGGCGACCTGGTGATGGCCGCGCGCAACAAGGTGAACGGTGGCCGCGGACCCCGCGAGTCCAAGTACGCCAAGCTGAAGATCGCGCCGATCGGCGACATCCCCACCCGCTACTACGTCAACATGCAGGTAGCGGACAAGGCCGGGGTCCTGTCGGCGGTGGCTGCCGAATTCTCGCAGCACGGCGTCAGCATCTCCACCGTGCGGCAGGAAGGTGCCGGCGACGGCGCTCGCCTCGTCGTCGTGACCCACGTCGCGACGGATTCTGCCCTGTCGGAAACCGTTGAGGCCCTGAGCAAACTCGAATTCGTCACCGCTGTGACCAGCGTGCTGCGACTGGAAGGCACCGAACAATGACCGGCACCCGTAACCCCGTTCACACCCCCTGGCCGGGGCTGATCGAGGCTTACCGCGACCGCCTCGCCATCGGACCGAACTGGAAGACGGTCACCCTGCGCGAGGGCGGCACCCCGCTGCTGCCCGCCGGGCACCTGTCGGAGATCACCGGTTGCGACGTCTACCTGAAGGTCGAGGGGCTCAATCCCACCGGTTCGTTCAAGGACCGCGGCATGACGATGGCCGTCACCGACGCGCTGGCCCGCGGTCAGCAGGCCGTCCTGTGCGCGTCCACGGGTAACACGTCCGCCTCCGCCGCCGCGTACGCCGCCAAGGCGAAGATGACCTGCGCCGTGCTGGTGCCGCAGGGCAAGATCGCCATGGGCAAGCTCGCGCAGGCCGTCATGCACGGTGCGCGGATCATCCAGGTGCAGGGCAACTTCGACGACTGTCTCGAACTGGCCCGCAAGACCACCGCGGAATTCCCCACGATCGGGCTCGTGAACTCGGTCAACCCGGTCCGCATCGAGGGTCAGAAGACCGCGGCGTTCGAGATCTGCGACGCCCTCGGCAAGGCCCCCGACGTGCACGCCCTCCCGGTCGGCAACGCAGGCAACATCACCGCCTACTGGCGCGGGTACTCCGAGTACTACGCGGACGGGCTCACCAGTGTGAAGCCCCGCATGCTCGGCGTGCAGGCCGCGGGTGCTGCGCCGCTCGTCCTCGGTGCGCCGGTGAAGGACCCGGAGACCATCGCGACCGCGATCCGCATCGGCTCGCCGGCATCGTGGAACGGCGCGGTCACCGCGAAGGAAGAGTCGCACGGCGCGTTCCGGGCCGCCACCGACGACGAGATCCTCGAGGCGTACCGGCTGATCGCCAGGACCGAAGGGGTCTTCGTCGAACCCGCCTCCGCCGCGAGCGTTGCGGGCCTGCTCGCCGCCCGCAAGGAGGGCTGGCTGGACTCCGGGCTGACCGTCGTCTGCACGGTCACCGGTAACGGCCTCAAGGACCCCGACACGGCGTTGGCGGGTATGCCTGAGGTCCAACCGATCCCGGTCGACCCTGTCGCTGTCGCCTCGGCCCTCGAGCTGGCGTAGTGGGGGCGCCCACGCCCACCACGCCGCAGGACCAGACCGCCGCCATGACACAGACCCTCCCAGCGGGCCTCACCGTGACCGCCCGCGTTCCTGCGTCGAGCGCCAATCTCGGCCCGGGTTTCGACACGCTGGGTATCGCGCTCGGGCTGTACGACGAGATCACCGTGACGACCACGGCTTCGGGGCTGAACATCCGGGTCGAGGGCGAGGGCGCCGACGACGTGCCGTGGGGTCCGTCCCATCTCGTGGTCCGGGCGATCGAACGCGGCCTGGAATCGGCCGGGGTGTGGGCCGACGGTCTGGATGTGGTGTGCCGCAACGTGATACCCCATTCGCGGGGTCTGGGATCCTCCGCCTCCGCCGTCGTCGGGGGACTGGCGGCCGCCAATGGTCTGGCGATCAAGCTCGACCCCGAACTCGGGCTGTCGCCCGATCAGCTCGTCCAGCTGTCGTCCGAATTCGAAGGGCATCCCGACAACGCGTCGGCGAGCGTGCTCGGCGGTGCCGTCGTGTCGTGGAGCTGCGCGGGTGAGCAGGCCGACGGAGCCCCCGCGGCCACCGACATCTACTCGGCCGTCGCGCTGAAGGTGCACCCCGCGATCCGGGTCGTCGCGCTGGTTCCGGGGGAGCGTTCGTCGACGGCCCACACGCGGGGTCTGTTGCCGGAGACGGTTCCCCACCGGGACGCCGCGTTCAACGTCAGCCGCGGGGCCCTCGCTGTGGTGGCGCTCACAGAGCGTCCCGACCTTCTCATGGCGGCCACCGAGGACCGGCTGCATCAGACGCAGCGCGCTCCGGCCCTCCCGCTGACGACGCGATGGATCGCCGTCCTCCGGAAGGCGGGTATCGCCGCCACCGTCTCGGGAGCCGGACCGACCGTCCTCGCATTGACCACGGAGCCTTTCCCTGTGGGTCTTCGAGCACAGGCCGAGGCCGAGGGGTTGCAGGTTCTCGAACTGGACGTAGCAGACGGCGTCCGGACCAGCTGACACGCCGTAGGGGCGTCTCCTTGCCCCTACGGGCGTTCACAGCTATCCTGGGCAATGTCCGTACATCGTGCGCATCAGACGCCGGTGCTTCACCAGGGCAATTACTCCAGGTCAATCGGGGTTGACGGCTCCTGGCACGATCCTCCGCACTATCTGTCGTGTAGGGATTGCGAGTACGCGCCTGTTTCAAGGGTGATGTGATGGCGGGCAAGCCGGCAGTTCTTCACATGCAACTACGTACGGCACATCCGAATTCGGTATTCGAAACCGAATTACGGGACGAACCCTCGACTCTGCGCAGCGCGAGTGAGGGAAGGAAAGGACCTCCGTGACCGATACGGACCTCATCGCCGCTCCTGTGCGCGCCTCCTCGGTGGATACCGTTGGCGCGCAGGCAGGCGACTCTTCACAGGCGTCATCAGTGACGGCCTCCACAAAGCGCGCCGACGCGCGCCGAGGTGCCGGGCTGTCCGGAATGGTGCTCACCGAGCTCCGCTCTCTCGCAGGTGAGCTGGGCATCAAGGGCATTTCGGGGATGCGCAAGGGCGACCTGATCGCCGCGATCAAGGAGCGTCAGGGCGGCTCTGCAGCCCCGGCCGCTGCCGCGACCGAAACCGCTCCCCGGACCCGGGCGACGCGCGCAAAGCGCGAACAGTCCGCTCAGACCGAACTCGAAGTGACTCCGCAGGCGGAGCCCGCCGAGAAGGCCGCCGAGCCCAAGACGGCCGAAACTGCGACGGCCGACGGCGCAGCCGGCGACACCGACACCGCCGAAGGCGGACGTCGTGGCCGCCAGCGCCGGGGGTCCGCGCGTCGGGCAGGCGCTCCCGAGCAGGGTGACCAGGGCGGCAACGCTCAGGACACCGCCTCGGCGACTGCCACAGACATGCAGCAGGCCGAGCGCAAGCAGGCCGAAGACCGTCAGGATTCCGCCGAGAAGCCCGCAAAGCAGGACGGCTCCGGCGAGCAGGGCGGCGACCGCAACCGACGTGAGCGCGGCGGCGACCGTGGCGACACCCGTGGTGACCGGGGCGAACGCGGTGACCGGGGCGAACGCGGTGACCGGGGCGATCGCGACAACCGCGGCGACCGCAGCCAGGGCGGCAACGGCCCGCGCACCAACGACAACCGCCCCGGCGACGACGAGGAAGGCGGTCGCGGACGCCGCGGACGTCGCTTCCGCGAACGTCGTCGTGGACGCGACCGCGGTGAAGGCGGCGGCGGCGACGTCCGCGAGACCGAGATCCGCGAGGACGACGTCCTGCAGCCGGTCGCGGGCATCTTGGACGTCCTCGACAACTACGCGTTCGTGCGGACCTCCGGCTACCTGGCCGGACCGAACGACGTCTACGTGTCGATGAACCTGATCCGCAAGAACGGTCTCCGTCGCGGTGACGCCATCACCGGCGCCGTCCGGGTGGGACGCGAGGGCGATCAGGCCAACCAGCGGCAGAAGTTCAACCCGCTGGTCCGCATCGACACCGTCAACGGCGGCGACATCGAAGCGGCCAAGAAGCGCCCCGAGTTCGGCAAGCTCACCCCGCTGTACCCGAATCAGCGGCTGCGGCTGGAGACGACGCCGAACATCCTGACGACGCGTGTCATCGACCTGGTGATGCCGATCGGCAAGGGACAGCGTGCGCTGATCGTGAGTCCGCCGAAGGCCGGTAAGACCAGCGTTCTGCAGGCCATCGCGAACGCCATCGCGACCAACAACCCCGAGTGCTACCTCATGGTCGTGCTGGTCGACGAGCGTCCCGAAGAGGTCACCGACATGCAGCGTTCGGTGAAGGGCGAGGTCATCTCCTCGACCTTCGACCGCCCGCCGGGAGACCACACGTCGGTCGCCGAGCTCGCCATCGAGCGTGCGAAGCGCCTGGTGGAGGCGGGTAAGGACGTCGTCGTCCTGCTCGACTCGATCACCCGCCTCGGCCGTGCGTACAACAACTCGTCGCCGGCGTCGGGACGCATCCTCTCCGGTGGTGTCGACTCGACCGCGCTGTACCCGCCGAAGCGTTTCCTCGGTGCTGCGCGCAACATCGAGAACGGCGGTTCGCTCACGATCATCGCGACGGCCATGGTCGAGACCGGTTCCACCGGCGACACCGTGATCTTCGAGGAGTTCAAGGGCACCGGTAACGCCGAGCTGAAGCTCGACCGCAAGATCGCGGAACGTCGCGTGTTCCCGGCCGTGGACGTGAACCCCTCGGGCACACGTAAGGACGAGCTGCTGCTCAGCCCGGACGAGGCGGCGGTGCTGCACAAGCTTCGGCGCGTGCTCTCCGGACTCGATTCGCACCAGGCCATCGATCTGCTGATCGACCGGCTCAAGAAGAGCAAGAGCAACCTCGAATTCCTCATGCAGGTGTCGAAGACTGCTCCGGGCGCGATCGACGACTGATCATCGACCCGAAGCGGGGCCCGGCGACTTTTGTCGCCGGGCCCCGCTGTTTTCCGCTCCGGAATCACCGTGGAACAAAACGCGGACCACCCGCGTTGACCACACCGCAAGCAGAAATGCCGATTGGGATCGCGAACCTGCGATCTGGCATACTGAGCGGCTGAGTCCGGTTCCGGTTCACGTCTTCGAATGGCGAAGGCGACCCGGCGACCATTGAAAGGGACACCATGAAGTCAGGCATTCACCCCAATTACGTGGCCACCACCGTGGTCTGTGGTTGCGGCAACACCTTCGAGACCCACAGCACCAAGGAGTCCGGGCGTATCAACGTCGAGGTCTGCTCGCAGTGCCACCCGTTCTACACCGGCAAGCAGAAGATCCTCGACACCGGTGGACGTGTCGCCCGCTTCGAGGCTCGCTACGGCAAGCGTGCCGGCAAGGGCGCAGCCAAGGAATCTGCAGAGTCCTAGCTGTTCCGCCGACGCCCGTCCTGCGATAATTGCAGGCCGGGCGTCGGCTTTTTTGTGCCTACTCCCGAACGAACGCAGAGCGGAGCGAATCATGGCAGGGACCACCCAGCCTTCGGCCATCGACGACATCCTGGCCGAACATGCCGGCCTGGAGCAGCAGTTGTCGGACCCGGCCCTGCACAACGACGCTTCCGCGGCCCGCAAGGCGGGCAAGCGATTCGCCGAACTCGCGCCGATCATGGCGACGTACACCAGGCTCAAGTCGGCGCAGGACGATCTGGACGCGGCGCGTGAACTCGCCGCCGACGACTCCAGCTTCGCCGCCGAGGTGCCCGCACTCGAGGAGCAGGTCCTCGAACTGGACAAGGCCCTCACCGATCTGCTGGCCCCCCGCGACCCGCACGACGGTGACGACGTGGTGCTCGAGGTGAAGTCGGGGGAGGGCGGTGAGGAATCCGCGCTGTTCGCCTCCGACCTGGCCCGGATGTACGTCCGGTACGCCGAGCGTCACGGTTGGCGCGTCGAGATCCTCGACGCGACCGTCTCCGACCTCGGTGGATACAAGGACGCGACGCTGTCGATCAAGTCGAAGGGCGATGTGCGTGACGGGGTCTGGGCGCGGCTGAAGTTCGAGGGCGGCGTCCACCGTGTGCAGCGCGTGCCGGTGACGGAATCGCAGGGGCGTGTCCACACGTCCGCCGCCGGTGTCCTCATCTACCCGGAACCGGAAGAGGTGGAGGAGGTGCAGATCGACGAAACCGATCTGCGCATCGACGTCTACCGCTCCTCGGGCAAGGGCGGTCAGGGTGTCAACACCACCGACTCCGCGGTCCGGATCACGCACCTGCCCACCGGCATCGTCGTGACCTGTCAGAACGAACGCTCGCAGCTGCAGAACAAGGCCCGCGCCATGCAGGTGCTCGCCGCCCGGCTGCAGGCCGCGGCGGAGGAGGCCGCGGACGCGGAGGCGTCGGCGGGCAGACAGAGCCAGGTGCGCACCGTCGACCGTTCGGAGCGGATCCGCACATACAACTTCCCGGAGAACCGCATCACCGATCACCGGATCGGGTTCAAGTCCCACAACCTGGATGCGGTCCTGGACGGCGAACTCGACGCCCTCCTCGACGCGCTCGGCAAGTCGGACCGCGAGGCGAGGCTCGCCGCGGAGTAACCGCGAAGGCGGGACCGCGCAACCGGACGCTGGGCCGCGTGGCAGTCTGTACCTGTGAGTCGCCTTCCTCTTCGCCTGGCCCTGATCGACGCAACCGCGCAACTCGACGAGGCCGGGGTGCGTAGCTCCCGTGCGGACGCCGAACTGCTCGCCGCACACCTGCTGGGGGTGGAGCGGACCCGGCTCGGGCTCGTCCCGCTCGTCGACGAGTCGGTGATCGATGCCTACAAGAAGATGGTGGACCAACGGGCCAAGCGGATTCCGTTGCAGTACATCCTCGGTACGGCCGCCATGGGAGACATCGACATCGAGGTCGGCCCCGGCGTTTTCGTGCCGCGCCCGGAGACCGAACTGCTGCTCGGGTGGGCGCTCGCGTTCCTCGGAAGCTGCGATCAGCATCCGCCGGTGGTCCTCGACCTGTGCACCGGTTCGGGCGCGCTCGCGCTGGCGATCGCCAACGCCCGCCCCGACGCCGTCGTGCACGCCGTCGAATTGGAACCGCATGCCCTCGCCTGGGCTCGGCGCAACGCCGACGCCCGCGAACAGGCAGGTGACGCGCCGATCCGGCTGTATCAGGGCGACGTGACCGACCGGACGTTGCTCGCCGGGCTCGAGGGCGGGGTCGACCTGATCGTCGCGAATCCGCCGTACATCCCGGAGGGTGTCGAACTCGAACCCGAGGTAGCCGACCACGATCCGCACAGCGCGCTGTTCGCCGGACCGGACGGTCTGTCCGTCATCAAGCCGATGATCTCGAACGTCGCGCGCTGGCTGCGGATCGGGGGAGCGGTCGGCATCGAGCACGACGACTCGAACGGCTCCGACGTGGCGGCACTGTTCGCGTCCCGCCGCGTGTTCGGCGAGGTCGCGGAGCACCCGGATCTGGCCGGCAAGCCGCGCTTCGTCGTGGCCCGGCGCGTCGCAACGGATATCGAGGCGCAGCGTGCAGGGGCCGACGCCGAGGGTGAAAGAATGAACCGGTGAGTACCGTTTACGACTGTGGCCTTCCCGATTCACGCTCCGCCGGACTGAGTGCCGCCAAGAATGCGCTGAAGGCCGGGCGTCTCGTCGTGCTCCCCACGGACACGCTGTACGGAATCGGCGCGGACGCCTTCGACAGCGAGGCCGTCGCCGCCCTCCTGCGGGCCAAGGGTCGCGGTCGCGACATGCCGGTGCCCGTGCTCGTCGGCTCGTGGAACACGATCGACGGCCTGGTGTACAGCGTGCGCCCGCAGGCGCGCGACCTCATCCGGGCATTCTGGCCCGGCGGACTGAGTCTCGTTGTGGAACAAGCGCCTTCGCTGGCATGGGATCTCGGCGACACCCGGGGCACGGTCATGCTCCGCATGCCGCTGCACCCGGTCGCCCTCGAACTGCTGCGTGAGGTCGGGCCGCTCGCGGTGTCGAGCGCGAACGTCTCCGGGCGCCCGCCCGCGACGACGGTGGACGAGGCCCGCGAGCAACTCGGCGGATCGGCGAGCGTGTATCTCGACGGCGGCCGGGCGGAACAGGGGCAGGCATCGACCATTGTCGACCTCACCGGCGCGACGCCGCGGATCCTGCGTGAAGGCGCGGTGCCCACCGGCGATGTCGCCGACGTGCTCGGAGTGACGGCGGAGAGTCTGTCCGCCCAGTGAGTGCTGCCGAATCGGCCGGCACGGTGCTGGCCCAAGCAGGTGGGGGCGCGGGTGTCCCGCTGCGCGAACTCCTGCTCGTCCTCTTCACCGCCGCGGTGGTGACCTACCTCGCCACCGGGGCCGTGCGGCTGTTCGCGCTGCGGTTCGGGGCGGTGGCGGTGCCGCGGGACCGGGACGTCCACGTCACCCCGACGCCTCGCCTCGGCGGGGTCGGTATGTATCTCGGCATGCTCGTCGCGTTGTTGTTCGCGCAACAGCTACCCGCGCTCACCAGGGGATTCGAATTCACCTCCGACATTCCCGCGGCCCTGGTCTCGGGGTTCGTGATCGTGCTGGTGGGCGTGGTCGACGACCGCTGGGGCCTGGACGCGCTCACGAAGTTCGTCGGCCAGGTCACGGCGGCCGGGATCCTCGTCGTGATGGGGGTGAGCTGGTTCATCGTCTACATGCCGTTCGGGGACGGCAGCACGGTCATCCTCGACCAGCTGCAAGCCGGTCTCGTCACCGTGGGCGTTGCGGTGGTGATGGTCAACGCCATGAACTTCGTCGACGGCCTCGACGGCCTCGCTGCGGGCCTCGGCCTGATCTCCTCGCTCGCGATCTGCGTGTTCTCGGTCGGACTTCTGCACGATCAGGGCGGCGACGTCAGCGCCTATCCGCCCGCTCTGATCGCCGCCGCGCTGGCAGGTGCGTGTCTCGGTTTCCTTCCGCACAACTTCCAGCCCGCCAAGATCTTCATGGGCGACTCCGGCTCCATGCTGATCGGGCTGATGCTCGCGGCCATCTCCACCAGCGCGTCCGGTCGCATCCCGTTGACCGCGTACGGCACCCGTGACCTGCTCGGTCTGCTCTCGCCGCTGTTGCTGGTCGGTGCCGTCATGTTCATTCCGATCCTCGACCTGTTGCTGGCCATCGTCCGGCGCACCCGCGCCGGGGTGAGCCCATTCAGCCCCGACAAGATGCACCTCCACCACCGGCTCCTCCAGATCGGGCACTCGCACCGCCGCGTCGTGCTGCTCATCTACTTGTGGGTCGGTGTGCTGGCGTTCGGCGCGGTCGGTTCGGCCCTGTTCGACCGTCGCGTCGTCGTGCTCCTGGTCGCGGGCGGGCTCGTCTTCGCGCTGGTCGTGACTGCCGTCCCGTCGATTCGCGGACAGCAGCACGACCACCGGGGCTGACGGGAGGGTTGCCGCGGACCGGCGAGGATCCACTACCCTTGGCGACCGTGACGTTCACCCCCGCCTCTGCCCCTGATCACACCGCGTCGTTGCGGGCTGCCGTCCGCTACGGAGTTCTCGGTCTGATCGTGCTGGCAGTCGTCGGTTCGATCATCGCGTTTCTCGTCGCGGGCAAGCCCGGCCTGTACGGGGCACTTCTCGGTGCGGCCGTCGGGGGAGGGTTCATCCTGTGCACCGCACTCGGTGTGCTGTTCACCGCGAAGCTTCCGGCCCTGACGGCGGGAGCGGTACTGCTCGGTACGTGGTTGCTGAAGATGATCCTCGCGATCACGGTCCTCGCGATCCTCAAACCGCTCGACTTCTACGACAAGACGGCATTGGTGCTGGTCATGGTGCTTTCGCTGGTCATCGTGCTGGGAGCGGAAACGTTCGGAGTGCTCGGGACCAAGGCGCCGTACGTCGAACCCGCGCCGTCGGACGACACAGGATCGTCCGATTCGGACGATAAGTAGTACTACGAGATGTAGTAAAATTGAATCGACCCCGACCCCGTCTACACAACGTCGTAGATGACTTGCTAAGGTCTGGGTCAAGCGAGAGCAATGAGAGTGCGAGTCAGTTACTCGCCGGTATTGCATGCTTGTAGGTGGCCGCACATCCAGGGCCGCCGAGTCGACGAGAGTCGCCGACACCGACAGACGCTGGACTCGAACAGTCCTCAGCAGCTGACGAATACGCGAGTCGAGCTTGTCGACTTGTTTGATCGTCAATGTCCGATCGAACCGCAGTCAATGAAGGCTGCGGACCGACTACGGGAGAGAACGCTGAGCGTCATCAACGTGGCCGCGGAAGAATTCCACGCGCCTTCCCTGAACGACTTCTTCCCGCCCGCGGTCCTGTTCGAAGGGACTCCGTTCGAACTCGACCGCCTGATGCTGGTTCGCATCCTGCTGTCCGCCCTGATGATGCTCTTCTTCGTCATCGCGATGCGCAGCCCGAAGATCATTCCGCGCGGTGTCCAGAACATCGGCGAGATCGCGCTCGACTTCGTCCGGATCAACATCGCGGAAGAGATTCTCGGCAAGGAGCAGGGCAAGCGCTTCCTGCCGGTCATCACCACCATCTTCTTCCTGGTGCTCGCCAGCAACCTCGGCAGCATCATCCCCTTCATCAACATCTCGCCGAACGCGCGAATCGGCATGCCGCTCGTGCTCGCCGCCCTGGCGTACATCGTGTTCAACTACGTCGGCATCAAGAAGTACGGCTTCTTCAAGTACGTGAAGAGCAGCATCGTGGTTCCGGGTGTGCCGCTTCCGCTGCACTTCCTGCTCGTGCCGATCGAGTTCATCTCGACGTTCGTCCTCCGGCCGTTCACGCTCATGGTTCGTCTCATGGCCAACATGCTGGCCGGCCACATCCTGCTGGTGCTGTTCTTCAGCGCCACTCAGTACTTCTTCTTCGTCTCCGGTGGGTTCCAGGCCGTGTTCGGTGTGGCCTCGCTTGCCGCCGGCATTGCATTCACCTTCTTCGAACTGCTGGTGATCTTCCTGCAGGCCTACGTCTTCGCGCTGCTCACGTCGGTGTACATCGACCTGGCACTGCACGCGGATTCGCACTGAGCACCACCAAGCTTCACGACCAGCTACACCAAGAACTGAGCCTCGCCGAACACGGTGGAGGTCAACAGAAAGGGAACGAAACACCATGAGCCTCGCGTACCTGGCACAGGAAGCGGTCGAGACCACCACCACGGCGAAGGGCTTCGGAGCCATCGGCTACGGCCTCGCCGCGATCGGCCCCGGCATCGGCGTGGGTATCGTCGTCGGTAAGGCAATCGAGGGCATGGTTCGCCAGCCCGAGATGGCCGGACAGGTTCGTACCACGATGTTCCTCGGTATCGCCTTCACCGAAGCCCTCGCGCTGATCGGCCTCGTCGCCGGCTTCATTTTCTAAGACCGTCATGGCAGCCAACATCGCATTGCTCGCGGCAGAGGAAGAGAGCCACAACCCTCTCCTCCCCGCGACGTATGACATCGTTTGGTCGATCGTCTGCCTGGTCATCGTTGGTTTCGTCTTCTGGAAGTACGTCCTTCCGATGTTCCAGAAGGTCCTTGCCGAGCGAACCGAGCAGATCGACGGCGGCATCAAGCGGGCCGAAGAGGCCCAGGCCGAAGCGAAGGCGGCGCTCGAGCAGTACCGCGCCCAGCTGGCCGAAGCTCGCACCGAGGCTGCGCAGATCCGTGAGGACGCGCGCACCCAGGGGCAGCAGATCATCGCCGAAATGAAGGCACAGGCTCAGGAAGAAAGCGACCGCATCGTGGCCGCCGGCAACAACCAATTGGTTGCCCAGCGTCAGCAGATCGTCGCCGAACTGCGCGGCGATCTCGGCCGCACCGCCGTCGACCTCGCTGAGAAGCTCATCGGTGAGTCACTCGCCGACGACGTGAAGCGGGCAGGCACGGTCGATCGATTCCTGAACGAGCTCGACTCCATCGGCGCAAATTCCGCAGCAGGGAAGTGAGCACCATGTACGCAGCGAGCCGTGAGGCCTTGACGCAGACCCGTGCTGCGTTGTCTTCGGCCTTGGGATCCGTCTCTGCCGGAGCAGCCACAGCGGCCGCGGCCCAGATCGGGGCCGAGCTGTTCTCGGTCGTCGAGATCCTGGACGAGCAGCGCACTCTCCGGAGCGCGCTGTCGGACACCTCGACGACCGGGAGCGTTCGCGAAGGTCTGGCCCAGCAGGTGTTCGGCGGCAAGGTCTCGGCCGAGACCCTCGCCGTCCTGAAGGCGGCGGTGGGCCAGGACTGGTCCGCCACCTCCGACCTGCTCAACTCGCTGGTGCTCCTCGGTCGGGAATCGCTGCTGAAGGCAGCGGCCGATCAGGGACAGCTCGACGCCGTCGAGGACGAGCTCTTCCGCCTCGGCCGCATCGTTGCCGGTGATCCGAAGCTCGAGCAGTCACTGTCCGACCGTTCCGTACCGGCGAAGGGCAAGCGTGACCTGCTCTCCAAGCTGCTGTACGGCAAGGTCACCGCGGTCTCCGAGGCATTGGCGACCCAGGCAGTGGGCCGGTTGAAGAACTCCGCACCCGCGGGTGCCTTCGACGCACTGTCGAATCTGGCAGCAGCACAGCGGAAGGCCGTTGTCGCCAAGGTGCGCAGCGCTGCTCCGCTGTCCAGTGAGCAGTCGGATCGGCTGACCGCCACCCTCACCCGTACCTACGGGAAGCCGGTGACGGTTCACGTGGAGGTCGATCCTGAACTCCTCAGCGGCTTGGTCGTCCGGGTGGGCGACGAGGTGATCGACGGCAGCGGAGCGGGACGTCTCGCAGCGTTGCGGAAGTCCCTCAAGTAGTCCGCAACCGAACCCCATACCCCAGATCTTTTCGAAGACCAGACACCGAGAGCAGGAAAAACATGGCGGAGCTGACGATCTCCTCCGACGAGATCCGTAGCGCGATCGAGAACTACACCGCGAGCTACTCCCCGGAGGCCTCCCGCGAAGAGGTCGGCGTCGTGACCGACACCAGCGACGGCATCGCGCACGTCAGTGGCCTGCCTTCGGCGATGGCCAACGAACTGCTGGAGTTCCCCGGCGGAATTCTGGGCGTCGCGCTCAACCTGGATGCCACCGAGATCGGTGCCGTCATCCTGGGCGATTACGAGAACATCCAGGAAGGCCAGGAAGTCAAGCGGACCGGCGACGTGCTGTCGGTACCCGTCGGCGACGCCTTCCTCGGCCGCGTCATCAACCCGCTCGGCCAGCCGATCGACGGCCTGGGCGAGATCGCGAGCGACGAGACCCGCGCCCTCGAGCTGCAGGCTGCCTCGGTGCTCGAGCGTCAGCCCGTCGAGGAGCCGCTGCAGACCGGCATCAAGGCCATCGACGCGATGACCCCGATCGGCCGCGGACAGCGTCAGCTCGTCATCGGCGACCGTAAGACGGGCAAGACCGCCGTCTGCATCGACGCGATCCTGAACCAGAAGGCCAACTGGGAGACCGGCGACGAGAAGCAGCAGGTTCGCTGCATCTACGTCGCGATCGGCCAGAAGGGCTCCACCATCGCGGGCGTCAAGGCTGCTCTCGAGGAGCAGGGCGCGATGGAGTACACCACCATCGTCGCGGCCCCGGCCTCCGACTCCGCCGGTTTCAAGTGGCTCGCGCCCTACACCGGCTCCGCCATCGGTCAGCACTGGATGTACCAGGGCAAGCACGTCCTGGTCGTGTTCGACGACCTGACCAAGCAGGCCGAGGCGTACCGCGCCATCTCGCTGCTGCTGCGTCGCCCGCCGGGACGTGAGGCATACCCCGGTGACGTCTTCTACCTGCACTCCCGCCTGCTGGAGCGTTCGGCCAAGCTGTCCGACGCCCTGGGTGGAGGTTCGCTGACCGCGCTGCCGATCATCGAGACCAAGGCCAACGACGTCTCGGCCTACATCCCGACCAACGTCATCTCCATCACCGACGGTCAGGTGTTCCTCGAGTCGGACCTCTTCAACAAGGGTGTCCGTCCCGCCATCAACGTCGGCATCTCGGTGTCCCGTGTCGGTGGCGCCGCGCAGACCAAGGGCATGAAGAAGGTTTCCGGCTCGCTGCGTCTGGAGCTGGCCCAGTTCCGTGAGCTCGAGGCGTTCTCCGCCTTCGCCTCCGACCTGGACGCCGCCTCGAAGGCACAGCTCGAGCGTGGTGCCCGCCTGGTCGAGCTGCTCAAGCAGGATCAGTACAGCCCGATCCCCGTCGAGGACCAGATCGTGTCGATCTACCTCGCCGGTGAAGGTGTCTTCGACAGCGTGCCGGTCGGCGACGTCCGTCGCTTCGAGGCGGAGCTGCTCGACGAGCTGCACCGCACCGCCTCCGGCGTGTACGAGAGCATCAAGGGCGGCAAGGCACTCGACGCCGACAACGCGAAGGCGCTGGTCGAGGCCACCGACAAGTTCAAGGAAACCTTCCTCGCGTCCGACGGAAGCCGGGTCGTGAACGAGGCCGAGGCTGAGGCTCTGGACGCCGGCGAGGTCGGCCACGAGCAGATCAACGTCAAGCGCACCACCGTCAGCAAGTGAGCGGCCTGCCCATGATGCTGCGAAACATGAAGGGAGAGTGATCGATCGATGGCAAGCATTCTCGAACTGAGGTCTCGCATCAAGTCGGTCAACTCGACCAAGAAGATCACCAAGGCCCAGGAACTGATCGCGACCTCGCGGATCACGAAGGCACAGTCGCGCGTCGCCGCGGCGAAGCCGTACGCCGAGGAGATCACGAAGGTTCTCTCGGAGCTGGCGAGCGCGTCCGCTTCGCTGGACCACCCGTTGCTCAACGAGCGCACCGATCCCAAGCGTGCCGCGGTCCTGGTCGTCACCAGCGACCGCGGTATGTGCGGCGGATACAACTCCAATGTCCTCAAGGAGGCAGAGGAGCTGTTCCAGCTGCTGCGCAGCGAGGGCAAGGATCCGGTCATCTATGTGCTCGGATCCAAGGGTCTGGGCTACTACACGTTCCGTGGCCGCGATCTGGGGGGTGCGTGGACCGGGTTCTCCCAGGATCCGGGCTACTCCGACGCTGCCAAGGCGAGCCGGCACCTGGTCGACCTGTTCATGGCCGGATCCGGCTCCGAGGTTCCCGCGCCGAACGGCGAGGGCACCATCGAAGGCGTCGACGAGCTGCACATCGTCTACACCCGTTTCGTGTCGATGCTGACCCAGTCTCCCGAGGTTCGCCGGATGGCTCCCCTCGAGGTGATGGTCTCCGAGGAGCACGTCGAACTCGGCGAAGACATGCTGACGAACGGTCACGGGTCCGGCAACTCGGAACCGGTCGCCGGATACAACTTCGAGCCGGAACCCGACAAGCTGCTCGGTGCCCTGCTGCCGAAGTACATCAGCACCCGCATCTACTCCTCGCTGCTGGATGCTGCGGCGTCGGAGTCGGCTGCCCGTCGTACGGCCATGAAGGCCGCGACGGACAACGCAAACGAACTGGTGAACACGTTGAGCCGTCAGGCAAACCAGGCTCGCCAGGCCCAGATCACCCAGGAAATCAGCGAGATCGTCGGCGGCGCGAATGCGCTCGCCTCGAGCGCAGGAAGTGACTAAGCAATGACCGCAGCAGTAACCGAAAACAACGGGGCAGGCTCGGGTTCGTCCGTCGCCGGCCGCGTCGTGCGGGTCATCGGTCCCGTCGTGGACGTTGAATTCCCGCGTGGCGCCATTCCTGAACTGTTCAACGCCCTGCACGCCGAGATCACGCTCCCCTCGGTCGCCAAGACGCTGACCCTCGAGGTCGCACAGCACCTCGGCGACAACCTGGTGCGCACCGTCTCGATGCAGCCCACCGACGGTCTGATCCGCGGCACCTCGGTGTCCGATACGGGAAAGCCGATCTCGGTTCCCGTCGGCGACGTCGTCAAGGGCCACGTCTTCAACGCGCTGGGCGACTGCCTCGACGCTCCCGGTACGGGTCGCGACGGCGAGCAGTGGGGCATCCACCGCAAGCCACCGGCCTTCGACCAGCTCGAGGGCAAGACGGAGATCCTCGAGACCGGCATCAAGGTCATCGACCTCCTCACCCCGTACGTCAAGGGCGGAAAGATCGGTCTGTTCGGTGGTGCCGGTGTCGGCAAGACCGTTCTGATCCAGGAAATGATCACCCGTATCGCCCGCGAGTTCTCCGGAACCTCGGTGTTCGCAGGCGTCGGTGAGCGCACCCGTGAGGGCACCGACCTTCACCTCGAGATGGAAGAGATGGGCGTCCTCCAGGACACCGCCCTTGTCTTCGGCCAGATGGACGAGCCGCCGGGAACGCGTATGCGCGTCGCCCTGTCCGCACTGACCATGGCGGAGTACTTCCGCGATGTCCAGGGCCAGGACGTGCTGCTGTTCATCGACAACATCTTCCGTTTCACCCAGGCCGGTTCCGAGGTGTCGACCCTGCTCGGTCGTATGCCTTCGGCCGTGGGTTACCAGCCGACCCTGGCTGACGAGATGGGTGAGCTGCAGGAGCGGATCACCTCGACGCGAGGCCGCTCCATCACCTCGCTGCAGGCGATCTACGTGCCCGCCGACGACTACACCGACCCGGCGCCGGCCACGACGTTCGCGCACCTCGATGCCACCACCGAGCTGTCGCGTCCGATCTCGCAGATGGGTATCTACCCCGCTGTGGACCCGCTGACCTCCACCTCCCGCATCCTGGAGCCCGGCATCGTCGGTGCCGAGCACTTCCGGGTCGCCAACGAGGTCAAGCGCATCCTGCAGAAGTACAAGGAACTGCAGGACATCATCGCCATCCTCGGTATGGACGAGCTGCAGGAAGAGGACAAGGTGCTCGTCGGCCGTGCCCGTCGCCTGCAGAAGTTCCTCGGCCAGAACTTCATCGTCGCCGAGAAGTTCACCGGTGAGCCCGGCTCCGTGGTGCCGCTCCGCGACACCATCGAGGCGTTCGACCGCATCTGCAAGGGCGAGTTCGATCACCTGCCCGAGCAGGCGTTCAACAGCTGTGGTGGACTCGACGACGTCGAGGCTGCAGCCAAGAAGATCGCCGGGAAGTAGTCGACGATGGCTGAGATGACCGTGGAACTCGTCGCCGTGGAGCGACGGTTGTGGTCTGGTTCGGCGACTCTCGTCAGCGCACAGACGACCGAGGGCGAGATCGGTGTCATGCCTGGGCATGAGCCGGTTCTCGGACAGCTGGTCGAGGGCGGAGTGGTTGCGATCACGACGGCCGACGGTGAGCGTATCGTCGCTGCTGTGCACGGCGGGTTCCTGTCCGTGACCGCGAAGACAGTCACGATCCTCGCCGAGTCAGCCGACTTGGCCGAGGACATCGATGTGGAAGCGGCCAAGGCCGTGCTTGCAGAGAGTGGAGACGACCTCGAGGCGATTGCTGTCGCCAAGGGTCGGGTCCGCGCTGTAGAGCGCGCCTAGGCTGCACGAGAAAGACCGCGACGGAGCCGACGAACAGTGACAATCGGAATGACTGTGTTGATCATTCTGGTTGTGCTGCTCGCGGCCTTCGTCGCGGTTTTTCTGTATCGGCTTGCAGTTCTGCGCCGCGGGGGCACCGCGGCGATCCTCCGGGTGACGCCTGCCCCGGGGGACACCGGGTGGCGTCACGGCGTCATCCGCTACGGCGAGGGTTCCCTCGTCTTCTTCAAACTGTCGAGTCTGCGACCCGGCCCCGATTCGCGCATCGAGCGCCAGGGCATCGAGGTCGCAGGTCGCCGCAGCCCGGAGGGCTCCGAATTCGACATCATGTCCGAGGAGATCATGATCCTGTCGGTCAAGGACCGCGGGAGCTCGTACGAGATCGCATTGGACGGGGGAGCGTTGACCGCGTTCCTGTCCTGGGTCGAATCGCGACCGTCCGGCCGATCGGTTCGCGGCCGCCGGCTCTGATCAGGATTTCCCGGCTCCCGGCTTCCACAGGACGTCGCCCTCGGGGTTCGCGAGCCTGCTGACGATGAACAGCAGATCCGACAGCCGGTTGAGGTACTTCGCCGGAAGAGCGTTGGTGGTCTCCGGGTTCGCGTCGACGGCCGCCCACGCGGACCGCTCGGCGCGACGGGTCACCGTCCGCGCCACGTGCAGCAGCGCTCCCAGCGCTGTCCCGCCCGGGAGAATGAACGAGTTCAGCGGTTCCAGGCGTTCGTTCAGTTCGTCGCACCAGCCTTCGAGGCGATCGACGTACTCGCCGGTGATGCGCAGCGGCGGGTACTTCGGTTCCGCTTCCACCGGGGTGGAGAGGTCGGCGCCCGCATCGAACAGGTCGTTCTGGATCTGCCGCAGTATCGACCGGATCTCCTCCGGCGGGTCGCCCAGCGCGACCGCAACCCCGATCGAGGCGTTCGCCTCGTCGCAGTCGGCGTACGCGATCAGCCGCGGATCGTTCTTCGACACACGGGAGAAATCGCTGAGTCCGGTGGTCCCGTCGTCGCCGGTCCGGGTGTAGATCTTGGTGAGGTGTACGGCCATAGCGATACGGTACCGGCCTCCGGTGTCGGCATCCCTGGCTCTAGGCTGTGTTCTGTGAGCGAACGCTTCCTTGTCACCGGCGGTAGCCGCCTCGTAGGTGAAGTGTCTGTCGGGGGCGCAAAGAACAGCGTTCTCAAGCTGATGGCGGCAGCGCTGTTGGCTGAGGGCACCACAACTGTCACCAATTGTCCGGACATCCTGGATGTTCCCCTGATGGCCGACGTCCTGCGCGGCCTCGGCTGCGAGGTGGACCTCGACGATTCCGTCGTCCGGATCACGACACCCGCCGAACCCAAACATCACGCCGATTTCGCGGCGGTACGTCAGTTCCGCGCGTCCGTGTGTGTTCTCGGACCGCTCGTCGCGCGCTGCCGTCGCGCCGTGGTCGCGCTGCCCGGTGGCGATGCCATCGGTTCCCGGCCCCTCGACATGCATCAGTCGGGGCTGCGGTTGCTGGGTGCGCACAGCACGATCGAGCACGGCTGCGTGGTCGCCCAGGCCGAGGACCTGCACGGTGCGAACATCCGACTCGCGTTCCCGTCGGTCGGGGCGACCGAGAACATTCTGATGGCGGCCGTCCTCGCCAAGGGCGAGACGGTGATCGACAATGCGGCCCGCGAACCCGAGATCGTCGACCTGTGCAACATGCTGATCCAGATGGGCGCGAAGATCCTCGGTGCCGGCACGTCCACGCTGACCATCCAGGGCGTTCCCACGCTCGAGCCGACCACGCACCGGGTCATCGGCGATCGGATCGTCGCGGCAACGTGGGGGATCGCCGCGTCGATGACCCGCGGCGACGTGCACGTACGCGGGGTCAACCCGAAGCACCTCGGCCTGGTGCTCGACAAACTGCGGGTTGCCGGCGCCGAGGTCACGGCCGAGGCCGACGGATTCCGGGTGGTCCAGGAAGCGCGGCCCACCGCCGTCAACTTCGCGACGCTGCCCTACCCGGGATTCCCCACCGACCTGCAGCCGATGGCCATCGGGCTCGCGGCGGTCGCGGAGGGAACGTCGATGATCACGGAGAACGTCTTCGAGGCGCGGTTCCGCTTCGTCGAAGAGATGATCCGGTTGGGCGCCGACGCACGGACGGACGGCCATCACGCGGTGATCCGGGGAATCGCCCAGCTGTCGAGTGCGCCGGTGTGGTCCTCGGACATCCGGGCAGGCGCCGGCCTCGTGCTCGCGGGTCTCGTCGCCGATGGGGTGACCGAAGTGCACGACGTCTTCCACATCGACCGCGGGTATCCCCGCTTCGTCGAGATCCTCCAGGAACTCGGTGGCCTCATCGAACGAGTCGACGCAGATCCCGGTTCTTCACGGTGAGTCCGGCGTCACAGCGACCGGTATGAGCGGCAAAGCGCCGGACCCGTAGGGGCACACCAGCTCTGACCAGCGGAATCCGTAACTGTAAACACCGTGACCTGGCGATTTGGCAAGCAGTTTCCCTTCGCGTAACTTATTCCAGGTCAGAGCGACACGGACACCGACCCCGGCCGGAAGGCGGGGGACACGAGGT
>NZ_WXYH01000268.1:0-897 GCF_009872365.1 Rhodococcus sp. T7 | reverse complement strand
CGAGGCCGTGTCCTTCACCTTGTCGGTCAGCCCGGACAACAGTGACTTCCCGTCGCCCTTCCCGTCACCGTCACCGTTGCCTTTGCCGGTGACCGCGGACAGCAAACTTCCGCCGCCGCCCTCGGCGTAGTCGGTGAGCCGGTCGGTGGCGCCCGCCACCCTGTCGGAGACAGCGGAGACCGCCTTGTCGGTCACGGTGCCGAGCAGACCCTGCGCCGCCTTCTGCAGAGGCGACACCGATGCGGCCTTGCCGGACGCACCGGAGACGTTCTTACGCAGCTTCTTCGCCGCACTATCAAGATTCGAGGTCATCGCTGATCACTTCCGGGTGCGTCGTACGGGTACCGAATCGGTCGTCGACTTCGCGCGCGTCCTACGGGCCCGCGACAACTCGTCCTCGTCGTCGTCCGTCGTCGACGACCGCGACCGCGACCGGGCGGGCCGGGATCCACCACCACTCGACGAGCGGCGCCGCGGGGCCGGGCGCCTCCGGGCGCGGGACGCCTCGTCCTCGGCTTCGTCATCCTCGGCTTCGTCGTCCTCAGCGGTCTCGTCCTCGGCGTACTCGCCGTCGTAGTCGTCCTCGGACTCCTCACGACGCCTGCGCTTGGACCCCTCCCCTCCGAAGGCCTCGTCACCGCCCGACTGCAACCGGGAGTTGAGCGAATCGATCCGGTGACTGGCCGCAGTCACCGCCGCCGTCTTCGCCGCGTTCATCAACTCCGTGCGGACCGTCGCGCCGAGCCTGGCGACCTCGGGCGAATCCGCGAGGAGCTTGCCCGCCTGACCGAGCACACCGAGTGATCCCGAGGGAAACCGACTGGATGCCCCGGCGCCCGCAAGCATCAGCGCCAGCTTCATCTTGTGCGTGCGGCCCAGCATGTAACCCGCACCCAC
>NZ_WXYH01000267.1:0-900 GCF_009872365.1 Rhodococcus sp. T7 | reverse complement strand
TATCCATGCCCGCATGCTCTCGAGAAAATCACGAAAACTCGAGCCGACACGCCGATCTAACAAAGTACTACTAGGCGGACCTGCTCCTTGCCCAGAGCGCGGAATTCCGAGACGGGTGGAACGACCACGAGGTCGGTATCCGCCCCAACGAAGTCAAGCACCACCTGCATGTCTACACCGCCACCTCGGGCAGCGACAGTCACGAGAAGCTGCAACTACTCTCCGTCGTCGGCGCGCACCCGCTGGGCACTGCCTGACCGAAAACCTCACGATCCCCGGCCCCTCAGGCCGAGGCGAAGAATGCAAGCGAGCGTTCGAGCACCACATCGGGTCGCTCGTCGACGAGGAAATGCGAGGCGCCGTCGACGAACTGCACACCGAAATCGTCGGTATGTCCTTCGAAGCCGCCGAGGAATTCCGGGCGAACGATGGGATCCTCGGCGCCGACGAGCACCCGGGTGGGAGTGGCGAGCCGGGTGTGCCGGTACGCGCCCGTCATGATCCGCGCCGCCTGACGCATGATGAAGCAGCGGTAGAGAGCCGACGCCGCATGGGCGCGGGCCGGTTCGCGCAACCGTCCGGCGAACAGTTCGACGTCGCGCTCCGACCACGTGTTCCGGCCTGTCGTGAAACCCCGCAGCAGGTGGTACGTCAGCCGTTGACGTCCACGGCCGAGCAGGGACGGGCCGAGGAACGGTGCGGCGATGACGGGTTCGAACCAGCCGTGACGTGCGATCGCCGTCAGCAACCGTGGGTCGAACCGGACGAACGGGTGGGGGACACCGAGGCTCAGATGCTTCCGGACCCGGTGGGGCGCGCTTAGCCTCGATCTTGCATGCGTCTGATGTGTCGCTCTGATCAGTTTCAGGTTGGGTATTTCGGGCGTGGATTCGGTGCCCG
>NZ_WXYH01000266.1:0-915 GCF_009872365.1 Rhodococcus sp. T7 | reverse complement strand
GCCGACCTGGACAAGGCCGCCGAAGCCGCCGCCGTCGGCGCGTTCGGCAACGCCGGCCAGGTCTGCGCCGGTGTCGAACGCATCTACGTCGTCGAACCGGTCTACCACCGGTTCCTCGACAAGCTCACCGCCGCGGCGATCCGGGTGCATCCCGGTGGCGACGACACCGCCACCTACGGGCCGATGACCCTGCCCCGCCAGGTCGACATCGTGCGCGACCACATCGCGGACGCCCTCACCCGGGGCGGGACCGCGGTGGTCGGCGGCGTGGATGCGGTGCACGAGCGCTACATCGATCCGGTGATTCTCACCGACGTCCCGGAAACCTCTACCGCGGTGCGGGAGGAGACCTTCGGTCCCACCGTGGTCGTCAACAAGGTCGGTGATCTCGACGAGGCGATCGAACGGGCCAACGCCACCACCTACGGGCTCGGGGCGTCGGTGTTCACCCGGAACCGGGCCCGCGGACGCGCGCTCGCCCGCCGCCTGCGCAGCGGGGCCGTGTCGGTCAACTCGGTCTTCAGCTACGGCGCCGTCCCGGCACTGCCGTTCGGCGGGATCGGCGAGTCCGGATTCGGCCGGGTACACGGCGCGGACGGGCTGCGCGAGTTCAGCCGCCCCCATGCTGTCACCGTCGAACGATACCCAGCCCCCATGAAACTGTTCGCGCTCGAACGCTCGGAACGGGACATGACGATCGTCACCTGGATGTTCCGGCTCCGGCACGCACGGTAACAAACCTTCGACACCGATTCACTTCATCCAACCTTCAGGAGGTCCGCCGTGAACACCGAACAACCGACCCCAGCCACCACACCAACAAGCCCCTCGGACATTAAGAGCGTGTCTCATGTGGATGAAGTGATGTGTGGGACATAATGTGACGCGTGGTAGATGAGTTGTCACTGAGGTTGG